>JAJYPG010000073.1 GCA_021795535.1 Planctomycetota bacterium | reverse complement strand
TTCAGCAGCCAAAAGATCCCAAACATGCGGTCTACATTGCCACCGATACAGCGACTGCCGGCTGGCAGAAAACAACACCGTCCGAGGCTCTAAGCGCCGCGCAGATTCACCGCCCCCATTCCAGTGCCGTATTCCGCACCACGCTGCACATGACCCCGCAGGACATCGCAGCGCACAAAACCGCTTTGCACTTCAGCCGCATTGATGATAACGGCTGGATTTTTGTCAATGGCAGGCTCCTGGGCACCACCAATAGTTGGGACCGCGCCTGGACCTTCAATGCCAATAAATTGCTGCATGTCGGAAAAAACACCGTCGCCGTACTGGTGCAGAATGTAGATGGCGCCGGCGGTCTTGGTGGCGTAAAGCTGATTTCCGCCACGGCGTCATCGGCATTGTCGACAATGGTTGGAGCAATGGAATTTGCGCCACAGCCAACCGGGCTTGAATCAGGCTGGCAAAAGCCTGACTTTGATGATTCGGCATGGAAGCGGCATTCATTGACAGGGCAGGCGTCCAATGATGCCCAAGCGGAATTGCTTTCCTGGCATCGTCTGGAATTTACATTACCGCATGTAGATGCGGACATCTGGCTGACCTGGTGCCTTAAAATCCAAGCCACTGGAACGGGCTTTATTTATCTCAATGGCCATGAATATGGCCGCTTCTGGCAAGGTGGCGGACAAAGAGAATATTATCTTCCGGAATGCTGGCTGGACACCAGGCCCGGCGGTAAGAATGTGATTGCCTTATGCCTGCGGGCCGTTGATAAGCCTGCGCAGATTTTATCAGCATCGATTGAGCCTTATGTGGTCTACGCGGAATATCGCTCCAAGCGAACCTGATTCGACGTTCAGGATATTGAGAGGATCAACGGTTCTGCCCTGACGATGGTAGTTATCCATCAGGGTAAAATCAGCATGGCGTCGCCGAAACTGTAGAAACGATAACGCCGAGTTATGGCGTGCTGATAAATATCTTTGAGCCTGGAAAGACCTGTTAACGCCCCGACCAATGCCAGCAATGTACTGCGCGGCAAGTGAAAATTAGTAATCAACGCGTCGGTGAGTTGAAAAACGTAACCAGGTTGAATCAGTAAATTCGTGGAACCCGATAAATCTTCCGCGGGCCTGGACGTATCCAGAATGGCGTGGGCCATGGTTTCCAGGGTACGAACGGTGGTGGTACCGACCAGCACAATTCGACTTTGCGCGGCTTTGTGCCGGCGAATACTCTCCACGGTGGCACGCGGAATCATGAATGATTCCGCGTGCATGGGGTGCTTATCCAACGTGGCCGCTTCGACGGGAAGAAATGTTCCCAGGCCGACATGCAGCGTGACAAACGCACGGAGTATCTGGCGTTGAGTCAGAGCCGCAAACACTTCGGGAGTGAAATGCAGGCCGGCGGTTGGAGCCGCCAGGGCACCCGCTGAACGGGCATAAATGGTTTGATAGCTTTCCGCATCACAACATTGGTCCCCCATCCAATCACCCTGTCGACCTGCCTGTGGCAATGTACACTCGGTATCATTTACCGCGGTTTTTCTGCTTTTATCCCGCGCTTTTTCGATGTATGGCGGCAAGGGCACTTGGCCAATTCGAGCCAATACCTCATACGCCGGCCGCGTGTCACTGACCTCCACAAGCCATTGCCCTTTTTCCGATTCACGTTCCAATAATTTTAAGTAAACGCAGGCATTTGAGCGTTCCGCCGTTACGACAAGGCGCAGGCCCGGTGCTGCGCGGCCACGGGTGCGCAACATGACACGCCATTTACCTGGTAATAGTTCAGCAATAAAAAGCCCGGTGATTATACCGCCGGATTCCTTGCGTAGCGTGAGTTTGGCCGGCAGCACGCGCGTATCATTGGCAACCAGCAGATCGCCGGGGGCAAGCAGTTGCGGCAGGTCGGAAAAAAGACAATCTTCAATGCAATCGACACTGCGGCGATAGACCAACAGGCGGCTGTGATCCCGCGGATGCACGGGGTTACGGGCAATTAATTCCGGCGGAAGCGCATAATCAAGTTCATCGGTATACAACATGAATCACAATCAGGAAGGCTGGGCAATACTGACTTTACTGAGCCGGCGTTTGCGTAACATGCGGGATCTCGCCCAGCGGCCCGAAAAAAATGGCCGCCGCTTGGGCATATCGTCCGATTCGGCATCCAACGGCAGACTCAGAACCGTGTTGACGATGGTCTGTGCCGCTTCCGGGTGAGCCAGCAGCCGCGTGTTTTCCCTCATGCGTGCCAGACGTTGTGGATCGTCAATAAGTTTTTGAATTTTCCATGCCAGCGTCGGCAGATTGTTGCTGCGAATGGCAACGCCCAATTCCAGAAGATGAGCGGAGTTACGTTCCTCCTGCCCCGGAATGGGATTTACAATACACAACGGCAGATTTCTCGCCATGGCCTCGCTGGTGGTCAGGCCGCCGGGCTTGCCCAACAACATGTCCGCCGCCGCCATATATTCATCCATCAGCGGGGTAAAGCCAACAGAAACCACCCGGGCGGATGAATTGCGATTTTGCCTGACGGCAATCTGATCCAGATGCTGTTTTAATTCTTCACTGCGTCCGGCAATCACAACGAGTTGCACCGGCCGCTTTATTTTAAGCAATTCAGTCAATAGTGCTTCGACAGGGCCGACACCGTAACCACCGGCGGAAACGAGAATTGTAAAAAGATCATCCGCCAGACCAAGCTTACGGCATACTTCTGATCGGGATTTATTTTCCATGAAAACCGGATCAATCGGAATGCCGGACATGATTATACGGGCCGGGTCAATACCGAGCTGTACCAAAAACTCGCGGGTTTCATCCAGCAGAACAAAATATTGCTGATACGTGCGGTTCAGCCACATGGCGTGGCAGTCATAATCTGTAACCACAATGGCCGGTTTGACAGGGATTTTACCCTTTTCATACAACCAGCCCAGAAGGCTGGCAGGCGTGAAATGGGTGCAGATAATATGATCCGGCTCAAAGGCCATGGCCGCCTTGAGGAACGGGCCGGCGTTGAATTTTTCAAACGCCATACGCATTTTTTCATTGCGCCACGGCGTATCAAAGGTATCGTAAATCCAGCCCAGCATACGCGGGGCTTTGTTAATTAAGTCCAGATATACCTGCGAGTAAATATGCCGAAACAGCCGGGTGGTATATTTCAGCATATCCCAATGCTGCACCTCCCCTACGCCGGGGTGCTTTTGACATATCTGTAAAAGAGCATCCGCGGCCCGCACATGCCCGGTACCGGCGGAGGCGGAAAGAATGAGCACTTTACGTTTTTTATTGGATATTTCGGCCATAACTTCCTTCTCATGACGCCTTGTTTACAGCGCCAGGATCGCATTGATCTTGGCGGCGCAAATAAAATCATTTTCCGATATTCCACCGATGGCGTGGGTGTTATACCGTATCACGCAACGGCTGTAACCAACCTCCATATCCGGATGATGATTCTCCATATTCGCCAGCCACGCGACCGTATTAACAAAGGCCATGGTCTGGTAGAAGTTCATAAATTCAAACGCCCGAACCAGCGAACCGTTGCGAAATTCCCAATCGGGAAGAGATTTCAGGAGTTTGTTAATCTGCTTTTCAGAGTAGGGTTTAGCCCCGCCTTCGCAGGCTTTACACTTACGGCGCGTGAAATCCATCGGTTTAGTCTTTTTTGCCATGTTCAGCATTCCTTTTTCTTCCACCAACATTATAACCAACGATCAAAGGTGTGGTCGATTGCACCGGAGATTGCCATGGATTTATCGCCGCCGAGCGTGCGATACGACATTATTACCGCCGGCAAGGCTGTTTTTCCGTTGCCGCTCATTGTTCCCGCCCCGCAGAGGTATGCCGAATCGCAGGTTAACGACTTCCCGATGAAAACGGGCACCTCCCATTAACCCGAAATAAAACCCCGATTTGACACTTGGCCATTGCGCGTCTAGCATTTCCATGTCGCTTTTGAGTAATGGCGGCAGAGACATTTGGAGAAATTGGCTATGGCCAGCGAAAACGTTTTAACCCTCACTGATGCAAACTTTCAGCAGCAGGTTTTGGATAACAGCGAACCAGTGCTTGTAGATTTCTGGGCCGAATGGTGCGGCCCCTGCCGCATGCTGGCCCCCACTATTGAAAAGCTCGCCACCGAGTATCAAGGCAAAGTAAAAGTCGGTAAGGTTGATACCGATGCTAACCGTAATATCGCCATGAAGTTTAATATCAGCGCAATTCCAACGGTCATACTGTTTAATAAAGGACAGATTGCCAAGAAGTTCGTGGGGCTTCAGCCTGAACGCGAATTCAAGGCCGCGCTGGATTCGCTGGTGGCTAAATAACGCCCACCGCAAAAGCGTTAATAGGCCCAACGTCGCTTCTGCGAATGACCGTTATCAAATGTTCACGCGGGCGTAACGGTGTAAAGCGCTGGGAACGAAAAACGAACCGCTTCGGTAGAGCCGAGGACTCAGCTTCGCAGCCGCGGACGAGCCGTGGTAGCGTAAAGAGTGTGGTCTGGATTATCGCCAACAGCATTTTGGGACGCTTGCTTTTAGTGGCATGCAGATGTTTTAAATAAGGCCGTGACCGGATGACAATAACTTTTACATCGGTGTTTTGGGTACCGATGTAATACGCACAATGCGTGCGGAACCGCGCGAATGGGTCTCGGTGTATTGAACGGGTGGTTTTCCGGCTACGGCGGTGGCGATGGCAACGGCAAGGTGAGCGGCACTGTCGGTGGGGAAACTGTGAATCTTCAGTTTTGCACCAGGGGCGGTCGTGGCGGCGAGTGCAGCGGTATGGTCAGGGATTTCCAAGAGGATATTGCCGGATGACGCGTCCGCGATTCGTTTGAGCACAATTGCGACGGCGCCGTAGCCGGTTTCATCGGATGTAAACCGGGAGAATTCCTTCCGATCAAGGCCGACAACGGAACGTCGGCACAAGTCTTTAGCAACTGCGGATGCCTGATCGGCCCAGCATGCAACAACATAATCCACATGGCCGCAGGCCAGTAAATCCGCAGCGCGATCCAAAACGCAACAGATGGGCCACTGCCCTTGGGCCAGCGTTTCACACGGGCCATGAATGCCAAAATAAATGGCAGCATGAGAAGCTACTGTGGAATATACGGAGCGCGTGAAAAGCCGGGGCGAAGCATAGCGCCCATCGGCATCCAACATGCTGTTTAAAAAGCCCACGGTGTTGTCCATTGGTCCCCAGGTGGATAAAAGCAGCAACGCGGTGCGATCCGGCGTTATGGTCTCGGCGCTGCTCAGAGCTTCATGCAACGCACGAAAAGCGTGTTGACTGACTTCATCCAGGGCATGTATGGCCGAATCCAAGTCTGGAAAGAGCGATTGGGTTCTATCGCCGGTTGATGCAGCACATGCGGTGGACTCGGTGTTACCCATAAGCTTTTGCACCGATGCGGTTAGAACGGCGGCGTTAGCAAATTGATCACTGTAAATCCCCCAACCGCAGACCGCCATTTTTACTACATTCATGCGAATTCCTCCGCCGCTGTGGCTACTTGGGCATCGCGTGAAAATACCAGTGCGGTATTATTTCCGCCAAAGGCGAGGTTGCAGGAAAGCGCCGTCGTAATGGGTTTGGATGTTGCGGTGCGCACCAACGGCAGATGACATTGCGGATCGGGATCAACAGATCCGGCATTGGGCGGCAACACACCATGCCGCAAAGCCAACAGGCAGATCGCCGCCTCAATAGCCCCGGCAGCACCAAACGTATGGCCAGTGAGGCGCTTGGTGGAACTTACCGGCGCAATAGCGGGAGATGATTCGAATACCTGTGCGATGGCAACGGCCTCTGTGGCATCATTATCATGCGTGCCGGTGCCATGGGCATTGATGTAATCAAGGTGCTGCGGTGTAAGGCGTGCTTTTTGCAGGGCCTGCCGGATGGCCCGCACTGCCTGCATTGCGGCCGGTTCAGGTTTGGTGATGTGATACGCATCACATGTGGCGGAAAAGCCTTTGATATAACCGATCGGATTTACCCCACGCCGCCGCACACTTTGCATGGACTCCAACACCAGCATGGCCGAACCTTCGCCGACGGTGATTCCCGGACGATTGCGGTCAAAGGGCCGGCAGCCATCGGGTGCAACCAGACGCAGAGAATTAAAGCCGGCTATCAACAGTTGGCACAGCGCCTCGGCCCCACCGGCAATGGCCAATTCACAACGGCCCGCATGAATAGCATCACACGCAGCGCCAATGGCCATCGCGGAACCGACGCATGTTGTGAGATTCATATACCCCGGACCGGAAAAGCCATGTCGGCGGTAGAGCAAGGATAGCACCTCATAAGGCTGCATACGCCGCATGAGATCGATATCCGCCGCGTCCGCGTTGAGTCGGTATTGCTGATAAAAGCGCTCGGATAAATCCATGCCGCAAACGGTAGTAGCGACAAAACAACCCATGGGCGGATTGGTGGAGATTCGGCAATTCGGCAATTCGGCATTTTGCAATGCCTGA
>JAJYPG010000072.1 GCA_021795535.1 Planctomycetota bacterium | reverse complement strand
TCCAGCGTCAACGCGCCATGTACCGGGTATTTGCCACAAATTCCATCAATTGTGCCATTGAGGAAATTCCCGGTATAGAGCTGCACAGCAGGCTGAGTCGTGCGGCATTCAAGCGCACGCCCCGTGGCTGGAGAGGTAACGCGGGCCGCAAGGACCTTGAGAGATCCATGGTTGTTCAGGCACCAGTTGTTGTCATAACCATATGGAAACAGGTCGAAATTTGCTTTGGAACCCGCGGGGAATGGTTTGATCCGCGTACCTAGTTCAACGGGTTTGCGGAAATCAAACGGAGTTCCGGCCACCGGCAGATTCTTTACAGTTGGAATAAGTTCATTGTTTGTGGGAGTGTATTCATTGGCATTAAGCGTAACGAAATGATTAAGCACCTCGGTACCCGGACCGTTCAAATTAAAGTAGGCATGATTGGTGAGGTTTATAACGGTTGGCGCATCGGTCGCCGCGCGATAATGAATCTTGATTTCGTTGTCACTTGTGAGCAGATACGTGGCGTCCACCACCAGGTTTCCGGGGAATCCGTTCTGCATTGCCGGACTGAATAAACGGAAGCGAAGACCTGGCTCGCCGAGTTCAGAAACCTCGGAGACATCCCATACCTGACGGTCAAACGCATTGGGGCCGCCATGCAGGGCATTGGGGCCGTTATTGGTGGGAATATGGAAGGTCACACCATCCAGCGTGAACTCGCCCAGCGCAATACGATTGGCGTAGCGGCCAATAGTGGAGCCAAAATGCGGATCCGTCTTGCTCATGTAACCAGAGAGATTTTCATAACCCAGCACAACATCGCCCAGTTTGCCCTTGGCATCGGGAACCAGAATCCGCTGAATGCGGGCTCCGTAAGTAATCATCTGAAGCACCATGCCGTTGGCATTGGTTATGGTGTACTGATAAACCTTGGCCCCATCCGGCATGGTCCCGAACAGCTTCTTGTACGTAGCCTTCTTTCTGGGCAGATTGGCAAGATTTTCAGTTGACATGTTCTGGCAGCCAACCATGGTCATGGCGGTAGCCGCGCCAGCCATCGCCATGAAAACACGGCGTGTCATGCCGTGGTAAGAGTGTTTGGTGGAATCAGACATGAATTTTTACCTCCGTAAAAAGGTGACAGAAACCCTGAATGCTGGGAACTATAAGCCCGGACGGTCAATCGGGCAAGAGCTTGTGCCATAAAGGAATCCGCACATACGCAATATATTCCACATTTCCCCCCTGCCCCACCAGCGGACTTTGCACCACCGATACGGTTGTTAAATTCAGCGCCGCTATTTTTTCCAAAACCCGCTGAAGAACCGCGCGCGATTGCTCCGCCGTAAGCACGCCCTTTTGCAGCCTGGCCTGGGTTGATTCATAGTGCGGCTTGATGAGCGAAAGAATAAAACCGCCCGGCTTGAGCAACCCCGCGGCAACCGGCAGAATTTTTTCCTGCCGCGTCCAGCCGGTATCAACCGTAACCACATCCACCGGTTCGGGCAGCCGCACATGCAACGCATTAACCCGCTCCATCACCACCACACGCGGGTCCTTTCGCAGCTTCCATGCCAAAACGCCATAGCCGGTGTCTACCGCGTAAACGCGTGAGGCCCCATGCAGCAGCAGGCATTGCACAAAGCCGCCAACATTACTGCCCAGATCGGCGGCGGAAAAATTTTGCTGGGAAAGTCCCAGAACATGCAGGGCGGCATGAAGTTTCAGCCCTGCACGCGAGACAAATTCCGGTGTGGAAAATCCCGTGGCTGTAATTGGTTCGGAAGAAAACGAATACAACCCCGCATCCGGCACATCCGGCGCATTATGAGCCGACGGTTCAGATGCGGCATCATTCATAACGGCAAACCTTCCGCATGAGAAAACCGGAAACCATCGCCAGCGTCACTCCGCGGAATGAAAGCGGAATTAAAATTGATGAAAAGGAGTGGTGGCCGGGCGTCGTTGTGCCAACCCCGGGGTTCCGTTGCACCAATACCGCATCAGGCTTTGGCGGTGGCCTTCAGTGCATTGAGCCGCTTCATCAACCGACTCTTCTTGCGGGCGATGGTGTTCTTATGCACCGTGCCCTTGGCTCCAATGCGATCCAGTGTGCTGACGGTATGTGAAACAGCGGCCTCGGCTCCCGCCACATTCTTCTGGTCCAGCAGCGTTGTGAATTTTTTAACTTCCACACGCAGTGTCTTCTTGCGGTCACGGTTGCGCAGACGCCGCCGTGCATCCTGACGGATTCTTTTCTTTGCCGAAAGACTATGTGCCACGCAAAACTCCTTCGCCGCTTTTTGGGCAATTCATTGCACTGTATAAACCCGCTCCGCCGCACCATTGGCAGCCTAGGAATCGGGTTGTCATAAGCCCATCATCATGGCATAGAACCAGACAAAATGCAATAACCGGCTGATACCCCCTTAACCTGGGGTGTGCCCGTTTGTATCGGGATTTGCAAAACGCCATGCAGAACAGCGGGTTTCGCTCTTATGCAGGTAACGTTGCCGACCCAAAGCGGGTGAGGACACCCGCGCTCCCAGGGGCGTGCCTGTCGGCACGCATGTGCTTTTTCAGGTTCCCGATAAAAACGGGCACACCCTTAACCTGGATGCGACAATTTTGCCGGGCCTGGCGGAAAGTGGCTATTTTTGGCCTGAAATAAATGCAAAAATTCGTTTGACGAACTGGCGAAATGCGGCTGAGGACCGCAGCGATCCCAGAGACCGGGAAAAATTGTCATGCCCCAAAAGGTACACCGGAAGTCATCGGTTACATGTACACAAACTGGTAAAATAATTACCGGGAAATAGTTCCCCTCGCCCATATTCCTCGTTCCACCGCGTCCGGGAGTTGATGCAATGAAAAGCGACCTCCATCTTTTCCCGCAAAATCCCGCTTTGGCGGCCAGCCCGATGGACGAAATGCATATTTCCAGCCTCATTAATTGGTTTGTGCCATTCGTTGGAACCGTTCATTATCGACAATATATATATACTAATTGAATACGGTATGATAAACGGACAACCAAGTACCAGAACAAGAGCGAGTGCCTGTTTTTATCGGGAATCCCAGAAGCTCAGGCGTGCCCTGCGGGCACGCCCAAACAGGGCACCGTTAATTACAAATTGATATTCAGCAGATTCCCGCGAACGTCAATCGCTTCCATCAGCACGGCATCGCCGGAAAGCGATTGGTCGGCAACCACGTTGATCCGCTTGCCATATTTGGTTTCCAGTTCCACCAACTCCAGCCGCTTGCGGTTGAGCAGGAATGTGGCCACTGTGGAATAGACTCGCACTTCTATGCGGCTGATGTCGCGCTGCAGGCCGCCGGCGGCCAGTCGTCGCAGAACGTCCAGTGAAACACTTTCAGGCGTTTTGATCAGACCGGATCCGTGGCAATGCGGACAATCCTGGTAAATGCTGCGCTTCAGGCTGGGTTTGACACGCTGACGTGTCATTTCAATCATGCAGAACAGGCTCATGCGCAGAACTTTAGTGCGGGCACGGTCTTCTTTAAGCTGGTCACGCAAAAGCCGCTCTATTTCGCGCTTGTGACGTTCCTCACGCATGTCAATAAAGTCTATGACAATCACACCGCCCAGATCACGCAAACGCAAATGCCGACAAATATCCTTAATGGCGTCGCGGTTGATGTTAAAGGCCGTAAGCTCCGCATCCCGGTGTTCGCGATATCGCCCTGAATTAACATCTATGGCGACCAGAGCTTCCGTGGAGTCAATCACCAGTGAGCCGCCGTTGGCCATTTCCACGCGACGGGAATTAATCTTTTCAATTTCGCGTTCCACGCCGTAACGCTGGAAAAGCGGCAGCGGTTCAGTGTAGGCCTCAACAAAATCGGCGGCACGCGGGTTTACAATGGAAAGAAAATCACGCACCCTCTCCGCCACAACCGGTTCATCCACCACCATGCGGTCAATATCGTTAATGGCCAGATCGCGAATGGTGCGAATAACCAGATCGCTTTCCTGATAAAGTTCGACAGGTGCCGGGAAAGATTCCAGCCGCTCATGAATGCGTCTCCAGACCTTCACCAGATAATGCAGGTCCTGCTGAAGCTCCCGTCGACTGCGGCCCACTCCGGCGGTGCGGATAATAAAGCCCAGGTTGCGCGGCGGATTAAGGTCCTGGAGAATTTTCTTGAGTTCCCGCCGCTGCGACTCATCCTCTATTTTTCGGGATACTCCAAGCTGACTCATACCCGGCATCATCACCAGATAACGACCCGGCACGCTGATATAGCTCGTAAGGGTTGGCCCTTTTGTGCCTATACCCTCTTTGGTCACCTGCACGATAATTTCCTGGCCGCGACGCAGGCACTGCTGAATCGGCGGGCGGCTGCGTCGTGGAGTTTTGCGACCCACTTTTTCCATCGGCAACAGGTGGTCGGAATCCACCTGCAGGTCGGCATCTTCCAGAAAAGCATCGGCCTCGGCGGAGTCTATATCACCGTAAACACCTTCCGGCGCATCATTACCCGCATCCGCAGAGGCCCCATCCGGGCCGGGTCCTGATTGCCGCCGCTGCGGTCCAACCGACCGCTTCTGCTGGCCCGAAAAATACTGGGGATGCAGATCGCTGATGTGCAAAAAGCCGTTTTTGCCAATGCCGAAATCAATGAATGCGGCCTGAATTGCCGGCTCAACATTCATAACCTTTCCCTTGTAAATATTCCCCACATGCAGTTCGGTGCTGGTGCGCTCCATGTAGAGTTCTTCCAACACCCCCTGGGAAACAATGGCAATGCGCACTTCATCTTTATCCGTGGCGTTAATAAGCATGTCACGCGGCGGGCCGGTGCGTTTGACTGGTGGCGTCTCATCCTTATCGGCTGCGACCACCTGTTCCAAATCTCCCTCCAGAACATCAAATGTCGTGGCATGGGCATCGTCATTGAAAGTGGAATCCTCGGCGATTCCAGAGCTTTGATCATTTTGCACATATCCGCCGCTGGTGGCGGAACAATCCGGTGGCAAGCCATCCGCAGGCGTCTGTGCGGCGCTATCGGAAGCGGAAGCACCGGAGATAGTCTGGGCCGGATCCTCCGGCAAATTTTTGCGAGCCATTTCCGTGGGGATATTTTTATTCGGGTTGACACGGGAAGGTGCAGCCGCGGAACGCCCACCGCCGCGCTGTGGATTTTGCCTGCCCCCCTGCTGTGGTTGCTGGCGACCGGTACCACGCTGCGGTTGCGGTGGCCGGGGATTGCGGGGATTGTTTTGTGCGGGAAGCTGGCGCGGAGAGCCTGCGGTGTTAGTCGCGGATTCATCCACCACTTCCTCAACGGAGGCAATGCCGGTGGGGCGAAATTTGTGGCGCACCGGGGTACCACCACGAAAGGTCTGACGGCCCAAATGGCGGGTAGCCCCCGGAGCCGCGCGGGCGACGAGTCGGCCGGAAGCGGGACGAAGAGCCGCGAGCGGACTCGTGATCGCCGGTATGTTTACGTTGCCATCCGCGTCGCCAGAATGGGGGGGAATCGTGGGGGACGGCGCGGCGGAATCGTCAAATTGATATCCCTGGTCAGAGTCAACCGCGGCGCTGCTTGTGGCGAACTTCGACGAATCCGGGTTATCTGTTCCGGAACGGTCCGTTGTCACGGAATCATGGCCATGCGCCTGATGTTCAGAATCATTCTCTGATGCCGCATTTTTTTGGGTCTGGATGGTGGCTTGATCCGCCGGAATTGTTACGGAAGGTTTCACATCGTCCGCATGTGCTACGGGAATAATGGGCACAATTTTGCGCTGCCCCCGTCCTCTGCCGCGGCCACTATGGCGCAGACGGCGCACGGGTTTTTTAGCGGCGGTTTTGGTTGCGCCGGTTGTTGGCGCAGCATCCGCGCTGGGTCCTGCCTGCTGCTGCGTAAATGTAGTGGCTTCAGAAGGCATTGCGGAAGCGGGAAAGTCGGGGATTTCCCGACCCGATGCCGGTGAACCCTGATTGTAGATGTTGATGAGAAGCCCTCACAAGCTGTTTATATGTTGTCGCCACAAGCTATACATAAGCTGTGTATCCTTCATACTTTAACTACCAAGTGTAATGTTTTGGCACAACGAAGTCCAATCTGCAAAAAACACCCCGCCCAAAGGGTGGACGCACAGGTGGATTCTATAACCCCATGAGCAAATCGCCCCCCATCTAAGGCTCCGGCGATATTTCGGAAGTAATTCCCCAAAGGGTTACTTCGTCGGCGCAACCAGCTTAAGGAACGGGTTGAGCGTGTTGGCCTGGCCCGCTTCCTGGGCGGCAAGCTGCAGATATTTTGCTTTCAATGCCGGATCGGCTGTTACATCCGCCAAGGCAACGTTGGCCTCAAAACTGATGGCCGGTGCCAACCATTTGACAGGAGAGCGACCAGATGGACCGGAGGCCAGAGCCTCTCCGGCATCCACGGTGGCATGGGTGAGCGCGTCTTTGGCCGCCTTCGAACACGCGAGCATTTCCGCCGATGTTGGCGCACCGACGGGCGAGGCTTCATTCACCAGCGGATAGATACTCTCGCCAGTGCGGGCACAAAGGGCCTGTAACTTGAGTGCCTGCAACTTCAATT
>JAJYPG010000071.1 GCA_021795535.1 Planctomycetota bacterium | reverse complement strand
CGCGGTTCAGCACCAACACTTTTCCAAGTTGGGATCGTGCCCAGCCGATGCGATTCATGGCCCACAATGGCGAAATAAACACCCGCCGCGGCAACAGCAACTGGATGCACGCCCGTGAGGGGATGTTCGCCACCGATCTTTTCGGGGCTGATGTCGAACTGATCAAACCGGTTATTGAGCCGGGAACATCCGACTCCGGCGAATTTGATAATTGCCTGGAAATGTTGCTGCATACGGGGCGTTCTCTGCCGCATTCCGTCATGATGATGATTCCCGAGGCGTGGCAGAACCATGAATCAATGGACCCTCGCCGCCGGGCATTTTATGAATATCATTCCTGCATGATGGAACCGTGGGATGGTCCGGCTTCCGTTGCGTTTACCGATGGGCATTACATTGGCGCGGTGCTGGACCGCAATGGTTTGCGGCCAAGCCGATATTACGTGACCAAAGATGATCTGGTTATTATGGCCAGTGAAGTAGGCGTGCTGGAGGTGGACCCGGCGAATGTAGCCCGCAAAGGTCGGTTGCAGCCGGGACGTATGTTTCTGGTGGATTTTGAGCAGGGGCGTATCATTGATGATTCTGAGTTGAAAAGCCAGTTGGCCTCGGCGCGTCCTTATGGCCAGTGGCTGCAGGAACAGCGTCTTACATTGGATGATCTTCCCGCCGCCGGGGAGGTTCCGGGTTTTGCCTCGCAGACACTGCTGCGCCGTACCCAGTGCCTTGGATACACCACAGAAGATGTTTACAAGCTGTTAATGCCCATGTGTACCAACGGGCTGGAAGCGCTTGGATCGATGGGGAACGATGCGGCGCTGGCCTGTCTAAGCGATCAGTCACGTCTGGTGTACGATTATTTTCAGCAGGCTTTCGCGCAGGTGACCAATCCGCCGCTGGATTCCGACAAGGAATCCATCGTCATGAGTCTGGAAAGTTATATCGGGCCGGAGAAAAATCTTCTGGCGGCCACTCCAGAGCATTGCCATCGTCTGCTTATTTCCCAGCCGATTTTGACCAACGCGCAATTGGCCCGGCTTAAAGCGCTGGATCAAGTCGTTGCCCGTGGCTGGAAGAGCCGGGTTATCAGTGCGGTCTTCGCGAGAGCTGGCGGAGAAAAAGCACTGCTGGATGCGTTGGATGATATTTGCCGGCAGACTTCCCAGGCCATTGAGGATGGCTGCCAACTGGTGGTTCTGACTGACCGTGCCGTGGATGAAACCCATGTCGCCATTCCCACCCTGCTGGCCTGCGGGAGCGTACACCACCACCTGGTGCGGCAGGGAACGCGCACGCGCATTGGGCTGGTGCTGGAAACCGGCGAGGCCCGTGAGGTGCATCATCATTGCATGCTCATCGGCTATGGAGCCGATGCGATTAATCCTTATCTGACCTTTGAAGTTCTCTGGAATATGCGGCTGGAAAAAATGGTGGACGCAGCCTTTGATGATGAAAAGCTGGTTAAGAATTATATCAAGGCGTGCGGCAAGGGCCTTTTGAAGGTCATGAGCAAAATGGGCATCTCAACGCTGCAAAGCTATAAAGGTGCGCAGATATTTGAATCTGTCGGTTTGCATAAATCAGTCATTGACCGTTGCTTTGCCGGAACGGTTTCCAAAATTGATGGCGTTGGCTTTGCTGTGCTGGCCGCAGAGGCTCTGCGCCGCCATGCCATTGGCTATCCGGCTCGCGCCGGCGATGTTCACTTGAAGATGCTGCCGGAGGGGGGCCAGTATGCCTGGCGAAAAAATGGCGAACAGCACCTGCTAAATCCGGAAACAATTGCCCATCTGCAGGATGCCGCCCGCACCAACAGCCGCGAGGCTTATGCCCGCTATGCCCGGCTTATTAATGAGCAGGCCGGTCATTTGTGTACCCTGCGTGGTCTTTTCAAACTTAAGCCCGCGGACAAACCTGTCATGCTGGCCGAGGTTGAATCGGCGGCGGAAATTGTCAGGCGTTTTGCCACGGGTGCCATGAGCCTTGGTTCTATTTCGACCGAAGCCCACGAGACTCTTGCGGTAGCCATGAACCGCATTGGTGGTAAATCCAACACGGGTGAAGGAGGCGAGGATGCCCGGCGATTCAAGCCTGATGCCAATGGCGACCGGCGTCGCTCCGCCATTAAACAGGTTGCCAGCGCGCGGTTTGGCGTGACCATTAACTATCTGACCAACGCCGATGAACTGCAAATTAAAATGGCCCAGGGTGCCAAACCCGGCGAGGGCGGACAATTGCCCGGCCACAAAGTGGACCGTTACATTGGCCAGTTGCGCCATGCCACGCCTGGCGTACAGCTTATCAGTCCGCCACCGCATCATGATATTTATTCCATTGAAGATTTGGCCCAGCTTATTCATGACCTGAAAAATGCCAACCCGGCTGCGCGTATAAGCGTGAAGCTGGTGGCGGAAATGGGTGTGGGCACAGTGGCTGCGGGCGTTTCCAAAGCCCATGCGGACCACGTTGTAATAGCAGGGCATGATGGCGGAACCGGTGCCTCGCCCCTGACAAGCATTAAGCATGCCGGCACGCCGTGGGAACTTGGTCTGGCGGAAACCCACCAGACTCTGGTGCTTAATGATCTGCGCAGCCGAATTGTGGTGCAGGTGGATGGCCAATTGAAAACCGGCCGCGATGTGATTATCGGCGCGCTGCTCGGTGCGGAGGAATTTGGCTTTGCCACCGTTCCGCTGGTTACCCTCGGCTGCATCATGATGCGTGTTTGCCATTTGAATACCTGTCCGGTCGGCATTGCCACGCAGGATCCGGTGTTGCGTGCTAAATTTGCCGGCAAGCCGGAATATGTAGTCAATTTTATGTTCCTTCTGGCTGAGGAAGTACGTGAACTCATGGCCTTTATGGGGTTCCGTACCTTCAATGAAATGATTGGTCGTGTGGACCGCCTGGAAGTGGATGCGGCAATCAAACACTGGAAAGCCCAGGGACTGGACCTTGCCCCCATACTGTTACCGGCCATCAAGCTGCATGAAAATGTGGAGGTGTACGCCACAAAGAAACAGGACCATGGTCTGGAATTGGCATTGGACAACCAAATTATTAAGGACGCCGAAGCCGCCCTCGAAAAAGGTTCTGCCGTCAAGCTGGAATATGCCATCAGGAACACCAACCGTACCGTAGGTACCACGCTTAGCCATGAAATTGCCAAACGCCATGGCGATCTTGGTCTGCCGGAAAAAACCATTCAGATTAAACTTCGCGGTTCGGCCGGGCAGAGTCTTGGTGCATGGTTGTCGCGCGGCGTTTGCATTGAATTGGAAGGCGATGCCAACGATTATGTCGGCAAAGGCCTTTCTGGTGGCACCATTGTGGTCTATCCCGACCGCGCCAGCACGTTTGTCCCCTGTGAAAACATTCTGATTGGCAATGTGGCCTTGTACGGCGCTACCAGTGGCAAGGCGTTCTTCCGCGGTATGGCGGGGGAGCGATTCTGCGTGCGAAACTCCGGTGCCAAAGCCGTGGTGGAAGGCGTGGGCGACCATGGTTGTGAATACATGACTGGAGGCCGGACGGTGATTCTGGGCACAACTGGCCGCAACTTTGCCGCGGGCATGTCAGGTGGCATTGCCTATGTATACGACCCGGACGATCAGTTCCTGCCGCGCTGCAACCTGGCGATGGTGGAACTGGAAAAGTTGACTGATGAAACCGATATTGCGGAACTCAAAAACATGATTGAAGAGCACAAGGCCGTCACCACCAGCGCGGTGGCGGATAACATTTTAAGGAATTGGACGGTCAGTCTGACCAAATTCCACAAGGTCATACCAATAGACTACAAACGGGCCTTGCAGCAACAGGTTCAGCAGGCCCGCCTTGGCGCCATGGCGGAGGTGCGAAATGGGTAAGCCCACAGGTTTTATGGAATTTTCCCGCGAGCTTCCGCAGGATCGCTCGGCCAAGTTGCGCATTTTGGACTGGAATGAGTTTCACGACCATATGCCGGATTCCAAGCTGCGTCAGCAGGGTGCCCGCTGCATGGACTGCGGAGTGCCATTTTGCCAGAATGGGTGCCCGGTAAACAACATTATTCCTGAATGGAATGACCTGGTCTTCAAAGACCAGTGGAAAACCGCCATTGAACGCCTTTGGCAGACCAACAATTTTCCGGAATTTACCGGACGCGTCTGCCCCGCACCGTGCGAAGGGTCGTGCGTACTGGGCATTAATGAGCCTCCGGTCACCATTAAAAACATTGAACAATCTATTATTGACCATGCCTGGACCAATGGCTGGGTTGTGCCGCGTCCACCCGCGGTGCGTACCGGTAAAAAAGTCGCGGTTATTGGTTCCGGTCCCGCGGGTCTGGCCGCCGCCGATCAGCTTAACAAGGCTGGTCATCTGGTGACGGTATACGAACGTGCCGACCGCATTGGCGGCCTGCTTATGTATGGCATTCCGAACATGAAGCTGGACAAGCGGAAGGTGGTGGACCGCCGCGTGAAGTTGATGGAAAAAGAAGGTGTAACATTTATTACCGGCGTGCATGTGGGTAAAGATGTGAATGTGCATGACCTGCTGCGCCAGTTCGATGCCATGATCCTTTCCTGCGGCGCGACAAAACCACGCGATATGCTGGGCGGCGACCGCAAGCCGATTCCCGGACGAGGCTTAAAGGGTATTCATTTCGCCATGGATTTCCTGCACGCCAATACCAAAAGCCTGCTTGATTCCGATCATAAAGATGGCAACTATATTTCCGCCAAAGACAAGAATGTGATTGTCATTGGTGGCGGCGATACCGGCACTGACTGCATTGGCACATCCATGCGCCATGGCTGCCGCGGCCTGGTGAATTTTGAACTTCTCGCCCAGCCGCCCGCAACGCGCGCTCCGGAAAACCCCTGGCCGCAGTGGCCGCGAATTTACCGTGTGGACTACGGCCATGAGGAAGTGCGTGGCGCATTTGGCGAAGACCCGCGGCAATACAGCCTTTTAACCAAGGAATTTTTAGGGGATGAGGCAGGCAACGTTCGTGCGGTGAAAACCGTTCAGGTTCAATGGACCGGAACGAATGGCAAAGTGTCCATGAGTGAAGTGCCCGGTTCCGAGCACCAGTGGCCCGCTGACCTGGTGATGCTGGCCATGGGCTTTCTTGGCCCGGAAGACACACTCGTGCAGCAGTTCGGTTTGCAGACTGATGACCGCTCCAATTTCAAGGCGGAATATGGCAAGTTTGCCACTTCGGTGGAGGGCGTATTTGCCGCGGGCGATTGTCGGCGCGGCCAGTCCCTGGTGGTCTGGGCGATTAACGAAGGCCGGGGAGCCGCACGCGAATGTGATCGCTTCCTGATGGGCACAACAACCCTGCCGTGAAGGTGATAAATTTTGATAAACCCAGTCTCCGATAAGGTTTTACCTCAAGGCCAAAGACTTCCTTTCCCGAATTCAGCATTGTTAGGGTGAACAGGTGATCCTATCGGCACCGGGGCTTCATCTGCGTAATGGAGACATCCACAACCATGGATCATTTTATTTATCGTAACGGTGCACTGTATTGCGAAGAGGTCCCGGTGGAACACATTGTTTCAGCCGTGGGAACTCCTGTCTACATTTACAGCCGGGCCACACTGCTTACCCATTATCAGCGGGTTGCCCAGGCGTTTTCGCCACTGAACCCGCTGATCTGCTATTCCATTAAATCTTGTGGAAATCTGGCGATTCTCAAAGCGTTGCAGCAGCAGGGCAGTGGTTTTGATGTGGTATCCGGCGGCGAATTGTTTCGTGCTCTTAAGGCTGGTGCCACACCTGGCAAAATTGTCTTCGCCGGCGTGGGCAAGACGGATGCGGAAATAAATGAGGCGCTTCAAGCGGGCATCGGATGGTTCAATATTGAAAGTGAAGAGGAATTCTGGAACCTTGACCGGCTCGCTGGACAGGCCGGTGCCCACGCGCGCGGCGCGTTGCGCGTGAATCCGGATGTTTCCAGTGCAGGGACGCATGCCAAAACCCTTACCGGGAAAAAAGAGACCAAATTTGGCGTCGATATTGACCGCGCTATGGATTTTTATATAGCGGCGACCAAGGCCAAACATGCCCGGTTAAGCGCGATGCACCTGCATATTGGATCACCCATAAAATCAACTCAGCCGTATGTTGATGCGGTCCTCAAGGCACTGGCCCTTATTGACCAGCTTGCGGCGCGTGGAGTGGTGATTGACACGCTGGATATTGGCGGTGGTTTTGCCGCGTTTTACGAAGGAGATGAAGCCCCCAGCGCTGCGGATTATGCCGCGGCCATTATTCCTCTGCTTGCCGGTCGGCAACTGCGGATCATTTTCGAACCGGGGCGATCCATTTCCTGTAACGCGGGCATTCTGGTTACCCGTGTGGTTTATACCAAAACGGGTGGCAACAAAGCCTTTGTCATTGCTGATGCAGCCATGAACGATCTGATCCGTCCGACGCTTTATGAAAGCTATCATTTCATCTGGCTGGTGGATGTCAGCGGTTGCTCCGCTCCCGATAATCGTCAAAGCACGCTGCGAACGGCGGGCGATGAAAAAGTGGACATCGTCGGGCCGGTATGCGAAAGTGGAGATTATCTGGCAAAAGATCGTTA
>JAJYPG010000070.1 GCA_021795535.1 Planctomycetota bacterium | reverse complement strand
ATCTGTGGTCATGCTTGCCGATACTGATGCAGGCAGCGCTATTACCGCGGCACAAAGCGGGGCGCAATTCGCGTACAAATTGCTTCCATTTCAGCTCGTTCTTATCCCCATTCTTTATGTTGTACAGGAACTTACCGTACGCCTTGGCCTGTCCACACAGCGTGGCCATGGCGAACTTATCAAAGAGCAATTTGGCAAAGTCTGGGCCTGGATTTCCGTCAGCACGCTGGTGGTTTCCTGTGTCGGCGCACTGCTGACGGAATTTGCCGGAATATCAGGTGTTGGCCTGCTTTTTGGCATTCCACAGTGGGCCAGCATTGGTACCACTGTACTTTTTCTGATTATTGTCGTGGCGACCGGCAGTTATCGTCAGGTGGAAATTGTTGCCATCCTTATTGGCCTGTTTGAATTTTCCTTCGTAGCCGTTGCGGTTGTTGCGCATCCCAACCCGCATGACATGCTGGTTAATGCCGTGCAGATGCCTCTTGGCAATAAGGATTTTCTTTTTCTTGTTGCGGGAAATGTTGGTGCGGTCATCATGCCATGGATGATCTTCTATCAGCAATCCGCGGTAATTGACAAAGGATTGTCCATTAAACATATTCGTCCCGCCAGATTTGATACGCTGCTTGGCGCGTTTGTCACACAAATTATCATGGCCTCTATTTTAATCCTCACAGCCGCAACCATTGGCGTGAGCAATCCGCACGCTCCGTTGAATTCAGTTCAGCAAATTGCCCAGGCCCTTACGCCCATTCTGGGTTCCTATTGGGGCAAGCTGGTTTTTGCCATGGGCATGCTTGGAGCCGCTCTGGTTGCCACCATCGTTGTCTCACTTACCGCGGCTTGGGGACTCGGAGAGGTTACCGGCTACAAACGTTCGTTGGCGCATCATCCCTTTGAAGCCCCATGGTTCTATATTGTCTATACCCTTAGCCTTCTAGTGGGCGCGGGTATCGTGCTTTCCGGAATTAATCTGGTCAAACTTTCCGTCGGCGTTGAGGTAATGAATGCACTGCTTCTGCCCATTGTTCTGGGATTCCTTTTCATGCTGTCCATCAAAGCGCTGCCTGAACCATGGCGGCTCAAGGGGCGCTACGCCTGGGTGGTGGGCGGAATTGTTGTTCTTACTTCCGTGGTGGGCGTTTATGCCGGAATTGTGGGTATTTTTTTCTAACACTTACCGTTGCGGATTATTGATCCTACAATAAAACCATGGTTACTCGGAATAAGACAACGCAGATCGCGACCAAAACCTCTCCGTCGGAAATTGTGTCGCAGGTTCAAACGCATGTCTGGTCCGTAACGTTAAAAGCCCTGGCGCGGCGCGCCGCCGACGTGGATATTCATGGGCGATGGCCAGAGGAAAATATTCGGCAACTTCATGCGGCCGGAGCCTTGGGCTGGGCTATACCCCGAAAATTTGGCGGCGCACCGCTGTCGCCCGCCGCCTTGCATCGCCGGTATCAGCAAATAGCCTCGGTCTGCCTTGCCACCGCACTTATTCTTACGCAGCGTGACGCCGCCATTGAATTTCTTACCTATGTTTCCGGCCACAGACTGGGCGAAAGATTATTGTCGCAACTGGCGGCCAATCGCACATTTATCACCATTGGTCTGGCGCAGCTTACCACTTCCGGCCAGCATGATCTGCCGCTGGTTTGCGCAACCCGGCAACCCGACGGCTGGCTGGTTTCCGGAATTATTCCCTGGGCCACTGGCGCGCATCATGCCGATTGGATTGTGGCCGGTGCCCGCGTTGGTGATGGCGAACAACTGCTGTTTCTTTTATTGATGCGGCGTAAAGGTGTTCGCGTTCTTCCGGCGGCACGGTTATCCGTGCTTAACGCCACGGATACCGCAGCTATAGAACTTAAAAGTGTACATATATCTGATAATGAAGTTATTGCCGGCCCATCCAACAATGTTCTGACCTTGCGCCAGAGGCAAAAGCGGTTTTCGCTTAACACCTGTATTCTGCCGCTGGGCGTGGCTGGAGGAGCTTTGCAAATGGCGAGGGAATTAGCCAAGCCGCGTTCCGTGACTTGTCGCAAAGCCGTAGCACAGTTGGCCCGCAGGCACCGCCATCTGGCCGCCGCTGTATACGCCGCCGGCACCGGTTCCCGTTCCGCAGTTGTAAATTCCACCGGATTGGCCATTGAGTCGGATTCCGCCACCACCAGCGCCGGCGACAAAACCATGCTGCGCGCCACGGCCAATATTCTGTGCAGCCAGTCGGTCTTGGCGGCTTTGGAGCTGGCCAAAGGCCGCGGCCTTTCCTGCCAGCACGCGGCGCAACGCCGCGCCCGCGAAAGCCAGTTCTTTTTCGTCTGGTCCAGTTCCGGTTCGGTTATTGAAAAAACATTAACTCTTCTTGCCGCGCCGCCTGTTGCATAGCGAGGCAAATGCGATAATACGAAGGTATCATCAACAGTCGCGTGGAATTTACCAGAATTCAGGACATATTATTAAGTCGCGTGATGAGGCTACGGATCGGGTCATCCGCCGCAAGCCGCTGGCGCAATAGTTCCGCGACCTGTGTGGATGTCGGCAACGCCTCCCACCCACCGCCCGGTTCCGCAGCCTTTATCGCCGCACTGGCGCTGGCAAAGGTTACCGCCTCAAGTACGGAAAATTGTCGGGCGATGGCCAATGCGTAAGCCCCGTGGTAAGTATCGCCGCATCCGTTGGTATTGACGGCCTGAACGGCAAAGGCCGGGCGATGTACGGGCGGACGTTCCGGGGAATCCGTCCACCAGCAACCCGCCGCACCGGCGGTCACTACGGTCGCAGTGCGCGGCGTGCGGGCCAGGACGGCACAGGCGGATTTCAAGTCCTGCTGACCGGAAAACCACCGTGCAAATTCCTCAGGGACCACCAGATGATCCACCTGCTCAACCAACAGCGCAACATCGGGTGCCTGACCTTCAATGTCCGCAACCACCGGCACTTTCGCCCGGCGAGCCTTGAGTACCAGTTCCAGTGGTCCAGGCGCGGCCAGAAAATCAACTAGAAGCACGCCCGCGGATGCCAAAAGACGTTCCGGCACATCCTCCGCCAGAACCGGCTTAAATCGGCTCATATTATAAAAAATAGTACGCTCGCCCGAAGCCCGGTCAATGACAATGTGACTGTGGTACGGCTGACCGTCGACATCCGGAATGATATGCGATACATCAACGCGGCGTTGTACTAAAATGGAGCGAATATAATGGGAAAGATCGTCTTGACCGAACCGAGCAATATACGCCGTCCTTCCACCGAGTACCGCAGCCGCGGCGATAGCCGTACAGGCCAACCCCCCGCCGGAACGCGCCGATGCCAACACCGGCACTTTGGCCCCGGAGGAAGGAAAGGTTTCAAGCGTCAGCGTGTCATCCACGGCGGCAATGCCGACGGCAAGCACATCATAGACGGGTGTGTTGGTGGTCATAGGTTAAGAATTTCCGTTCTTTATCATGCACATATTTCTAATCGGAAGTGCCACTGGCGGCGTAGTGGGTAATTCCCCCGGTAGTACGCAAATCGTGAGCCAGACACCGGTGCGGCTTAATGCCGCTATCGCTTAATTTCCCGTGATATGCCTTCACGGCTTCCTCCGGGGTTATTTCATCATCGGCGATGTGCCGCAACATGCTGATAAAGGCGAGTTGATCCTCCGCCTGATTGATTTTACGGCCAAATAATGCGGCGCGAGCGCCATATTTTTTGGCGTCGTGAAGCAACTTGAAGGCGTCGTAAGTGGTACCGGAACTGCCGCCCAAAATGCCGACAATAATCGAATCGTCATAACGGCAAAGTTCTTCCATGTACCGCGGCCCATGGTAGGCGATTTTCAAAAATATCGGGCGGGAAGCCCGCGGCACGCCAGCCAACATACGGCAGATATGGTCATTAATAAATCCGCCAACCTGATCCGGCGGGATCCGATGCGATTTAGCCGGAACGTTGGGGTCAAACACTTCAAGGAAATGGCGAAACCCCTTGCTTTCCGCCTCAAGACGGAAATCCCGATACGCCTCCAGGGTGCGCCGATCCGGATCCGAGAGGTTATTAAAGGTAACGGAATATAAGCCAAGATTGGCACCCAACTTCCGATCAGGGGCGGAACAAGGCGACTTGCCAGCCTGGATGTGATCAATGGGAGCGGAGGCGAAGGGCTGCGAAGGGCTGCTGCCATAAGAGCTTCCGCGGCAGACATGTATATCAGTTGTGTCATTGGCCCGAACAGCGGGTGTGATTCCGGAATTATCAAACAATCGCTCGCGAATAGTAAGCTGATCGCTGGTGGAACAACTCATGAGCATGATGTCCACCAGCCCCTGCTTGACAACCCGCCGGATGGTCTCACGGTACTGGTCCAGTGTGCGGTGTGGAAAATCGGTTTTTCCGGCACCAGGTTCCAGGCCGGGAGCGGCTATACCCAGAGCCATGTCCGCATCTTTGGCATCGGCGATAATAAAATCTTTTCCGAAACGATTGCTGGCCAATTCGGATAACTTCTGATCAAGTGTTTTTTGCACAGACAAATCCTTCATTCATCAAGAGATCAATAATTACTGCAAAGAAGATACAAGGGACGTTCGTCTTCATCAATCTGAGCAAAACGCGGCAATGGCTCGTAAAACCGATTGTCCTTCGTGTCATCATTCACACTGGACACTTCGCCCACCATCGCATGCCCGCCGGTTGCGAAAAAGGAGTGATAAACCCCCGGAACCAGCGTAATACTTTCACCCGGCTCCAAAATCACCTTGCCACCCGGCGCCACCGCACGCACCAGTCCATCGCAACGCACGCAGACTTCACTGGCGGCAAAACGCCCCTGTGAGTCTGAATTATATAGTTCAATCACCAAATCACCACCACCGCGGTTAATAATATCTTCGGTTTTCTGGAAATGGAAGTGAAAAGGCGTACGCTGGTTGGCACGAACCATCATGATTTTCTCGGCGAAGATTTTGGACGGATCGCCAACCAGACCGTTGCGGATGGTAAAAAGCAGAAGACCGCATTGAGCGAACATTCCAGAACCAAAATCGGTGACATCCCATCCCATGCCGCGGGAACGCATGTAATCGGCGGATTCACCTAGTTTGATCCATTGATCCGGCGACCAGAACGCAAACGGCGGCAGACGAAAATGATTATCCTGGAAAAAATCGACAGCTTCCCGCAGCAAGCCATTAATCTCAGAACGTTTCATTGACATTGATAACTCCATTTCCATTTCTAAAACATTTTATTCTTAGGCCGATGATGCCAGAAGGTTTCAATTTCCTCAAGCGTCCGCCCCTTGGTTTCCGGCAACACCATCACCGCAAACAGGAAGCTTACAAAGGAACAGCCGGAATAAATAAAATAAGTGACCGTCAGGCCCACACTGGCCTTGAGCATCGGAAAAGTCTGCGCGACCACAAAAATTGCCGCCCAAAGAGTCAACACGCCAAACGACGCGGCACGACCGCGAATTCGCGCTGGAAAAATTTCAGAAATGATGATCCATGGCATCGGCCCCATGGCCATGGAGAACGCGGCAATAAATACCAGGATGCTCAGAAGCAGTATGTCAATCTGGATAGAGGTAAAATGCGGCGCCATGATGATGGGGCTGTGCGCCAAACGGGCTATGACGGCGAACTGCGCATTGGAAAGTGTTCCTTGAAAGTGCAGAGAATCGTGGATATTAATGGCCCGCGCCTTGGGGGCGATGGCAAAAACCAAACCCACGGATGCCAGAGCCACCACCTGAATCGCCGTACCAATGGATAACAGCAGTTTTCGGCCGGCACGGTCCACGTAGGCGACGGCAATAAACGTGAATAGCACCAGCACCATGCCAATCAGGGCCGTGGACCCGAACGCGCTGGAAGTATTCATGCCCGCCGCACCCAATACGCGAGGTGCGTAGTAAATAATGGAGTTGATGCCGCTGAATTGGGAAAACACCGCCAGAAACAATGCAATCATCAGTGGGAATCGAAAAGTTTTTCGGAACAGTTCTCGCAGTCGGCCTTCCTCCTGATGGGCCACATCCTTAACCGCCGCAATTTCCTTTTCCGCCCGCGCCGCACCGAAAAAACGGGTCAGGATGGTCCGGGCCTCGGCCTCACGATCGTTGATGATCAACCAGCGCGGGCTTTCCTTAATGGTCAGCAGCATGGCAAGGAACAAGAGAGCCGGCAGTGTTTCGGACCCCAGCATCCAGCGCCAGCCCATGGTCTGGTTCCAGTTCATACCGGCCTGCTGGCCAGCGACATGGATATGGTGGCCAGCGTTAAGAATAAGGTAATTGACCCAATAGACCACCGCGATACCCACAACAATGCCTAGTTGAAAAAGCGCCCCAAATCGTCCGCGATGTTTTTCCGGGGAAATTTCAGCGATATAGACGGGTGCGATCATGGATGAGGCACCCACAGCCAGACCACCGAGAATTCTAGCCAGTACCAACTCGGTCATATCGCGCGGTATGGCGGAGAGGATGCCGGAGATGGCGAACAGAATAGCGCACAAGATCAGAATTCTTTTACGTCCGAAGTGATCCGCCAGCGTGCCGGCCATCATGGCACCGGCGATACACCCCAAATCAAGGCTTGCAATGGCAAAGCCGAGTTGTCCATTACTTAGATGGAAATATGTCTGCAGATAACCCTGAATACCGGAAGCCACTCCGGTGTCATAA
>JAJYPG010000069.1:1328-6724 GCA_021795535.1 Planctomycetota bacterium | reverse complement strand
TGGACATTTCCTGTATAATCTCAAATCAGGCAAGATAAAGAATTTCTTGCTGCGCTGGTAATTCCAGATTCCCGGATTGGCAGGGTCTTTTTCCTGCCACGGATCTGGTAATTGTTTATTTCCTGTATTGCCCGCCCGCGTCCGGTGCCATTCAGGCGGCCCGTTTGACCAGAAGCGTTTGGCCGCATCCAAGGAGTTATGGCGTAATGAATCCGACATTCCTTATCATTCAAGGCGGAATGGGCGTTGGTGTTTCCAACTGGTCTTTAGCCAAAGCCGTGGCCAGTCGCGGACAGATGGGCGTCGTCTCCGGCACCGGCATTGCCACAGTTCTGGCCCGCCGACTGCATCAGGGCGATCCCGACGGCAACCTGCGCCGTGCCGCGGACGCATTCCCCTTTCCCGCCGTTACCCAGCGCGTCTGGAACCGTTATTTTGTTCCCGACGGGACCACGATGGATATACCGTTCAAAGCCACCGCCATGCCCGGCAAGGATTTCAGTTCCTTTCTGGAAGACCTGACGGTTCTGGCCGCATTCACCGAAGTCTTTCTCGCCAAAGAGGGCCACGGCGGCAGCGTCGGCATGAATCTTCTGGAAAAAGTCCAAACGCCCACGCTCCCCACACTTTTTGGTGCCATGCTGGCGGGTGTGGACTGGATTTTAATGGGTGCGGGAATTCCGCGTTTCATCCCCGGCGCACTTGATGCCCTGGCGGCCGGAAGGGCGTTTGAATTAAAAATAGATGTGGAAGGTGCCGCCCCCGGAGAAGCATTTATCAGTCGGTTTGATCCGGTGGAATTCGTCAACCGTTCCGTCACTGCGGGCAATCCCGCTTCGCCCCCGCCACCGCTTAAGCGTCCCTTTTTTGCAGCCATTGTTTCCTCCGCCACGCTGGCAATGACCCTGGCGAGAAAATCCAATGGCCGAGTCGATGGCTTTATTGTTGAGACCGCCATCGCCGGCGGCCACAACGCCCCGCCGCGCGGCCCGCTGCAACTGACCGATCAGGGCGAACCGATTTATGGACCGCGCGATGTGGCGGATTTGAAAAAAATTGCTGAACTTGGCCTGCCTTTTTATCTGGCGGGCGGTTTTGCCACGCCGCAACAACTCGCCCTGGCAAAAAGTGTCGGGGCCGCCGGCATTCAAGTCGGAACCGCATTTGCCTTCTGCCAGGAATCCGGCATCAGCGCGGAAATTAAAAAGAAGGTGATTCAATGGGCGGCCGAAGGCGGACAAAAAGTCTTTACCGATCCGCTCGCCTCACCCACCGGTTTTCCCTTCAAGGTGCTCGAACTTGAAGATTCCATTTCTCAACCCGACATTTATGCTCAGCGACAGCGCCGCTGCGACCTTGGCTATCTGCGACGCGCCTATCGGCGCGAGGATGGATCCGTCGGCTATCGCTGTGCGGCCGAACCCGTGGAGGATTATCTGGCCAAAGGCGGTACTGTGGAAGAAACGGTAGGCCGCAAATGTCTCTGCAATGCTCTTTTCTCCACCATTGGCCTTGGACAGATAGATGCACAAGGCTCCGTTGAGGCCGCCATCGTCACTGCGGGTGATGAGGTCACCGAAATTCATCGCTACATTCCAGCGGGAAAAAATTCCTATTCCGCCGCCGATGTTCTGCGCTATATTCTTGGGGCGTGATTAGGACCGTTATCCCCAACTCCCCGCCCCTATAGCCTTCCATGGCTGATCTTATTTCCACAACGTATGCCCAGCAGGTGGTTCCCGCGCTGGCCAACACCAATCCCGCCACACTCACCGTTCTGATTTCCGCCGCCTCGCGCACCGTGCAACGCTATTGCCGCCGAAATTTCGTTCCCAATCGTTAGATGGAAGGCTATGACGCCACGGAATTGCCTTACCTTATGTTGCGCCAAACACCCGTGCTGGGCCTGAATTCCGTTACGCTGTTTCCCGATGGCTCCAACCCCACCATTTTCACACCCGATCAATTCGCTCTTCGCCCGGAAGTTGGAAGAATCTCCATTAAGCCGGAAGTGGTTGCCACATTCTCGGCCTTCCCATGGCCCGGCTACGGCGGTTTTGGCACCACTTGGGGAGCCGCGGGTTTCTGGTGCGGACCGCTCAATGCCATACAAGTGAACTACAACGCCGGGTATAGTTTCCTTACCCAAAGTCCCAGCGCCATCCCCGCAGGCGCAACCACGGTCACGCCCACGCTTATGTCCGGGCAAAGCATTGATCCCGACTGGGGCAACTGGGCTGTTGTCGCAGGCGCGAATCTGCTGGTGGATGCCGGAACTTCCGCCGCGGAAACTGTTACCGTTATCAGCACCACCGCAACGAATTTCTCCGCCACTTTCGCCAATACCCATTCCGCCGATTGCCAGCTTATCGGTTCGCTTATTCCAGATGATATTCAACTGGCGTGTGCCCTGATTGCGGGCAATCTTGTCAATCAACCCGACCTGACCAAGCAGCGCGAATCTTTGGGGAAAACCGTTGGTTATGAATATGTCATTCGACCCGGCGATCTGCTCTTTACGCCGGAAATACTTGCCATATTAAATCGCTACAGGGATTCTTTGGTATGACCCTTTCTCTTTTATGCAACCGGCAAATCACGTTGGAACGCGCCGCCCAAACCCCCGGCCCAAACGGTGAGGTTCTGCGCCAATGGCAGACTCTGGCCACAAATATTCCCGCAACGCTCCTTACCTTCCGCGACCGAACGGATGACACCTTGAATCGCCGCGGCATCGCCATTACCCATGTCATCATGACGCCGCAGAACAGCGGTGTACTTCTGGGCGACCGCTTGTTTGATGGCAACGCCTGTTACTTGGTCCGTTTCGTCAGCAATCTGGGTGATCGCAATCGCGGCTGGGCCATTTATTGCCAGCTTATTGAGCCGCAAAATCCCGTTTCCTGACTTGCCCCAACGGAGTATTTTATGCAGGCTGTTATTCAAGCCGTTGTCGCCAGGCTCACCGCAGATGCCACACTCGCCTCCCAATCAGCATCGGGAACCGGCCAGACCAGCACTGCGGTTTATTTGTCGCGCGCACCGGAAGGAGCCGCTTTCCCCTTTGTTATTCTGGAAGCATCCAACGCCGCGCCCACCGAACATGATTTTCCCGGCGCGCGCATTACGCACATCCGGATTGCCCTTGTCTGCGTGGCCGCTTCGCTGCAAACCGCCATGGCCATGGCACAGCGGATTGTTGTTCTGCTGGACCAGACCCCGCTTAACTTGACCAGTGGCATTCTGCTTGACGCCGCGGAGCTTCATTCGCCGCAACCCCTGCTTGCCGGGGCAAGCTCCGCGGGCGGGGAGATCTACCGCGTGGCCACCCGTTTTGTCTTTAGTGTTTTTACCACCTTGGGAAGTTGATGAAGCTGATCCCGATGAATCGGGACGGTTTCACTTTTTGCCCCAACCTTTTTGGAGTGTACCATGGCCAGTCCCATTCCCCTTTCCGGTCTTGGTGCCAGTGTTACCCTGCCGCCCGGCATCACCGCAAACATTTACGACGCGCAGCTTCAAGAGGAATTCCGCGAAAAAAATTCCGAAGCCTTCACCGACAACGGCTACGGAAATGGCACTCTCCCCGGCCAGCGCCTCCACGGCAGCGTGGTTGGCTGGCTTACCGGCAATGACCCGGGCATCGGTTCCGTGCACCCCAATGTCGCCATCGTTTTTACCGCCGCCGCCGGCTGTACAATCAGCGGAAATTTCAACATCACCAGCTTTCGCATCCGCCTGCGTGTTGGCCAGGTAAGCCTTTTCACCGCCGATATCAGTTCCCTCGGGCCATACCGCAAAGTCTGGTTGAATTCCTGATCCGGACTCTGATTTGGAATTGGAAATCTAAATTTTGAAATTTGGAAATTTGGAATTTGAAGTTTGAAGTTTGAAATTTGGAATTTGACATCGTTCGTCCCTATGCGGAGACTCTTATGACCCATTCCCACGGCAGCTATTTTGGTGATCTCGAAGAGCACGACTTCCATAGCCCGCATCACCACGGTTCTTCCTCGCAAGAGGCTCCATCTGATGTTCACAGCGCGGTACTGGTAAAAAAAATGCTGGAACTTCTGGAACAGCAAAGCAGCGCCGCCCAGCGCACCGGTCGTGGCCGGACACCCGATGCCACAGTGGTCGATCCACTTTCCATCGCCGGAAGCGTTGGTGAAAATCCGGCGGCGCACCGCCTGCCCGGCCACCACGCAACCCAGCCTTGGACAGAACTGCTGAATCTGGGTCGCAAGCTGCTGGCCCATCTGGAAGCCGGAATTAAAAACCCTTTTGAGTTTCTGCAATAATTCACGATATCCGTGCGGCAACATTCATCCATCCTATATACCACTCATTTCAGGAATGAAGACACTTTAGAAGATGATCCCGCTTTTATCGTCCCACTATCCTCCCGATAAGTATCTGGATAACGGGAGGATTGGAAGCTTAAGCGGCTCCTGGCCTCGTTTCATTGGAAGCAGCCACCCATAAGCACAAAACGCTGTTCTGTTCCGATGTAAAAACGCTGTTCTGTTCCGATGTATATGAATAAAAACGGGCAGTCCCGTTAGTAGAACAAAGAGGAAAACATTGACATGCGGGCCTGGTTACGGATCGTTGAATCTGGAGTTACCATGCCCCAGTCCTTCAGGCATGGCTTTGAATTGGGAATTACCAACCACCTCAGCCTTGGCCCGGCCATCGCGTTCCAGATGAAACACGGCGCCACATACACGTTGCTGGGTGTCAGGAAAATTGACGGCCAGGATCGCGCTGAGTTTCGTATGCGGATGGCATCCGGCGGAGTGAACTACAATGAATGGGTTTTGACGCACGGACCGGAAGGCAAAGTAGTCGCGACCGACATATTCTCTGTAAACAACGGGGGATTGATAAGTACCACGACACGTCGAGCCATGTTGCTGTTCCTTGCCAAAGCTCAACCCACGCTCTGGCAGCGATTGACCGGTCAGGAAAGCGCGATTCTTACACACATCGAGCTATTTAAGAAGTCGCAACACCTTCTCTTAATCGGACGCTTTAAGGCTTTCCTTGCTGAAAGGAAAAAAATTCCGGCTTCCCTGCGCCACAGCAAGTTGTTTCTTCTGGAGAAGGTGGAAGCGATTGACGCTCTCTACGCTGCGAATAACGTAAAATATGCCGGGCGGTTTTGTGCAGCGGTACTCACTTATCAGCGAGCGTTTCCAGACGATCCTGCGGCGATAATCATGGATGTTGATTACCTTTACTCCACCCACCAGTTTGCCAAGGAGGCCAAGGCGAACATCCAAATCAGCGAGTCCTTGGGAGGCGATCCGTATCAGGTGATGCTGGCCGCCGTGGTCGAGGAAAAATTGGAACCCCCTTGGCTATGGCCCAGGCGCAAAAATACGCGGATCAAG
>JAJYPG010000069.1:0-1318 GCA_021795535.1 Planctomycetota bacterium | reverse complement strand
GCCGTTAAAACACCGCCCCCCTATCTCCATGCCTATTGGATCGATATTTCGATCAGCCTTAAACGCCACAACTTCAAACAAGTCACGCGCTGTCTGTTGGCGGCCCGAAAGATATTCCATCTGCATATGAAGTCGCTGGCGGATATTGCACCATTCGCGACTTACGTCAAATCGCCCGAATACGCCAAGTACCTTACTGCCATAAGGAACACAAAACGGTGACATCCACCGTAGTCAACTTCCGTGTTAAAACACACTTTATGCGGCTGGCGTTAATGCTTTTATCAAACGGTGAAGTGATAAACAGAAGATAACGAAGAATAAGGATACGGATACGGACGACGATATCTCTGCCCAACAAAGTTCTTCGTTGTCTTCGTTGACTTGGTGTAGAAAAACCTGAATGGATCAAGAATGAACAGATTTACCGCGCTAAGAAATTATGGTTTGGGGTTGGTGGTATTTTTAGCGATGGCGGCAAGACCCGGCCAGATTTGATGCACCATCTGCGAAGCCTTCACAAATTATTTTTAGAGGTGCGCGGCATGGCTGGGCGGCAGGTGGCAGTGTAGGCAGTCCCTGCGAGCCTAACGGAGTGATGCTGATTTTGGGGGAGGGAAGATAACCCTTTCGCGGCTGTGGCCACAGGCGCTATGGGGCGGCAAATTGGATCACACATCCGCAATTTATGGACTAATGACGTGCCGTGATACATTATTGGTGAACTTATCTTTGGGCGTTGACGTACAGAAGCTGACAAGAGATTCCCAAATGTGGAATTGTCATAGCGCTGCATGATTGCAATTAATTAATGTCGTTGCGGCGGCAGCTACGACGAGAGAGCAGTAGAGAGAGTCGAGCAGGAGATACCAAGGAAAGAAGACAAAAACAGACCGCAAAACACTATGGAGGGCCAGAGTGTAATTTTTTGTTATTCTAACAAGAACAGTTTGGTTATGCAGATGTTTTGGTAGTAATTGAATAGGATTTGATGGCTTAACCAAAAACGCTTACCTTTGCTGATGGTCAGGCTCATTGTGAATCGGACCGTAAAGGCTGTTAATGATTGCCATAAGGAATTAATTCATGAAAACATTTTCCGCATCGTTGTTACTTCTGGTGCTATTGGCAAGCACTGCGCCCATTGATGCTGCAACACATGCAGTTATTCCGGTTTGGCCTCATCTGCAAGTTGCACCAGCCCTGCGTACCTATAAAAGTAAAATGTTTCCAGTGGCTGGAAAGGTCATCATGGCGCCGGTACGCTGGCCCACGCTCATTGAATATCTGGCCCCCAAAAACAAAGCCAATGGCTGCG
>JAJYPG010000068.1 GCA_021795535.1 Planctomycetota bacterium | reverse complement strand
AACGCATTAAGGCTCGTAAACCCAAGGGAACCAAGCCCCACGTCATCATGATTACCGGTAATCTGGGAACACGGCATAAAACTTATGCGGAATCTCTGGGTGTGGATGATTATCTGAACAAGCCGTTCCGCATGGATCGGTTGCTGGCCTCCATGGAACGGCTGCTTAATCCGCCACCAAAGGCCGAGGCCCCGGATACTGCGCCCGCGCCGACCACATGAGACACACCGGTGACACCCACACGGGTCAGCCGGCTATAGAACCAATAGGTCATGGTGATTGCCCGCTTACGGTACGTCCGGAGCGTGCTGCTTCTGGTTGTTAAAAATGCCTGAGCTACCCGAAGTTGAGGAAGTGCGTCGCACGCTTATACCCGTTTTCGTCGGGGCGAAAATTACGCATATTGATATTTTGCGCCCAGATTATATCCGCGAAGGGCTTCATGCCATGCCCCATCTGCTGGGCCACAAGGTTATCGCCATCGACCGCCATGGCAAATGGCTTTTTTGCCGATTCGACCACGAAAAAACACTGGTGTTGCATTTGGGCATGAGCGGACGGATTACCGCCGAGCCAACCGGCGGAGGCCGTGAAAAACACACCCATCTGATTTTCACCCTTGATTCCCAGCGGCAAATTCGCGTGCGGGACCCACGGCGTTTTGGCGGAGTCTGGTTGCATGACTCCATGGATCAGGCCCGCGACAAACATATTCACAAGGGTATTGGGGTTGATGCCCTGGCCCTTGGCCCGGCGGATTTACACCGCTGGCACCGCGCCGGCGGACGTCTCAAAGCCACGCTGCTCTCGCAGCGTGATGTCGCCGGGCTGGGAAATATTTATATTGATGAAGCTCTCTGGATGGCGAACCTTCATCCGCTGCAGATGCTCAACCGCTTGTCCACGGAACAAATAGCTCGGCTTGTCAAGTGTATTGGAACCGTCCTGGCTCAATCCATGAGCATGGGAGGAACCACCCTGCGTGATTATCGCAATGTCTCCATGCGGGAGGGACGCTTCGCCAAACGGCTGAAAGTTTATGGTCGCGGCGGACTTCCCTGCCAACGTTGTGGTCGGCCTCTTAAATCCATTCTGGTCAGCGCGCGTACCACCGTCTTTTGCCCCTTTTGCCAGAAACGTCGTGTCACACTCCAGGGAAAATGATCGACCTCAACAATTTCCCACTGGGATTCTGTGGATTTTTTACAGCTTTGGGTCTTGAGGTCAGGCGTCATCTGTCTTGATTCGCGAAATGCTTTACGATTGCGGCTGAATTTCCATCAGCCCATCAATTACCCGTGGCAGGTCCGTTATTTTCCGAATAATGTGGTCCGGCTGATGACGTTTGGCGGGATTTTTGGCTGCGCTGGCGGGTTTCCACACTGTGGTCATTCCCATGCGGCGGCCACCTTTAATATCGGCACGAATCAGATCCCCAACAAATATCGCCTGATCGGGTGAAACTCCCATCTCATGCAGCGCAGCGCGGAAAATATGCGGGTGCGGTTTGCGATAAATGGTGTTGGATGAATAAATGCGCGTTGGAAAAAATTCCAGCAGATGCTCCTCGGCCAGATGGCGGTCCAGGCAAATCCCCGGTGCGCAGGTGTTGGATACTATCGCTAACTTCAAACCACGGCCGCGCAATTCCCGCAGCATTTCCAATGTGCCCGGTTCCACATGCGTTTGCCGAAGCACCGGCCTGTACCACAGCCACGCCAACGCCCGGCGCTCCGCCGCTGGAATATGAATATCAAATTTCTCCAGAACACCGGCCACCATATCCATCGCGTCAAAATCGCGCTGCCTTATGGCTGACCAGATATACCGTCGACGAAATGCCCGAAAGTGGGTGGTCGCATATTCCTGGAATTCGGGCACGGAGTGCTTCCGTCCGCGCAGATACTGATAAGTATCCTTGGCGGCCACTGGAAACAGCGCCAGTGGTCGAATTTTTCCGAAGCTCACCAGAGTGTTGGCGAAATCAAATAGAACTGCTCGCAGCATACGTGGTTCAAACTCCTTGTTGTCATAGTCCGCGGCAGGCTCATCGGAAAGGTGCGTCACCGGATGTGAGTCTGCCACAATGTTGCCACCCGCAGGCACTGACTAATTGTAGCGTATCTGCCCACCCGTTGCGCCTTATCAACCCCGAAAAAACGAGTTGCCAGACACTTTCGGCTAAAGCCGATCGCGGGCGCGGTCCCCGCACACAGCCTTGAGTTCACCCGCCGGATTCCGATTCATCGGTAAGCCGCTTTCGCTTTTTCATCAAAGCATTATTGGCATGTATTTCAGGCTGAAAAAAACCGCTTTCCGCCCAGCAAGAAAAAGTGTCTAACCTCGACAAAACGGGCGGACCATCTTTTTCCATTTCTCGCGGAAGACTAAGGCAATTGCTACATTGGCCTCCTCCTTGGCCTGAATCGGTTGGTTCCGGATCAAGGTTTCATTTTCGCCGAAGCGCCGCCGGGATGCGCGGGTTGTGTACTGGTTGCCGGTTGAGACGCTGCGGGCGCTGTGGCTGACTTGCCGGTGCGTGCCACGCGGACAAAGCTGATAATAATAAGAGTCAGAAGGATCAACAGATAAATCCGCAGAACCAGCAGTGATACTTTGACCAGCGGCGTCATTTTCATACGTGGCATTCGGCACCTTGTTGGCTGGAGGGGTCAAACTCGCAATCGGCTCATCAACCCCTTGGTAATATCATTGTAATGGATAACCCCCAGAAGATGGTCCTGGCGGTCCACAACCGGGAGCATCCGGAAATGATACTTCAGGAACAGTTCCGCCAAATCGTCGCGCGTGTCATCGGCTTCGGCGGCGACCACCGGGGATATCATAATTTCACCCAGTGTCTGGTCGTCCCGTGCCAGTACCAGATCGCGCAGGTCCGCCACACCGAGCAGTGTTTTTTCTTCAGGCTGAATCACGTAGATATAGGAAATTGCCTCATGCGGCTTTCCCGACCCGCGAATTGACGAGAGCGTTGCACCAATCCGGGTCTCCCGTGGCAATGCCAGATAATCCTGGCTGAGCATGGATTGGGCCACCGATTCTCTTTGCGAGAGCAACTCCCCAATTCGCGATGCCTGGTCCGACGGCAGCAGCCGCATCATTTTCGTCGCATCCTCGTGCGGCAACACGGAAAACAGGTCTGCCAGTTGGGGAATCGACATTTCCTGTAATATCTTTGTGGCACGTTCCAAACGTAAATCCGCTATGAGCTGTCGCTGGGTACGCGGCTCGGCCTCCACCAGGGTTTCCGCGGCAGTTTCCGGTTTCAGTGCGGAGAACAGAGCCTGTTGTTCCTTGCCCGTGAGTTCCTCAAGGGTATCGGCAAGGTCCTCCGGCGGAAGTTCTTCGATCTGCTTGCGCGTAATCGATAAGCTCACCGCATCCCTGGCCACCGCGTCCTCCAGAGATAGCGGCTGAACATATTTCCAACTGATAAGGTGTTCCCTGGCATGAAACATGCGCGCCAGGCCCCAGCGACGAAGAAAACCATTAAATGAAATATCGACGTGAACCAGAATCATGCGGGCCTGCGAGGCCAGCAGATGAACGTCGTTGACCACCTCGGTGCGACGGCCATCCATGTCAAAAATTGTTTTGCCCATAAGATGTGATTCAAGCAATATCCAACCGGGTTGGTCCACGAAACATGGAAATCCACTTCCGTGTTTGATCGTGACCGGGTCGGGTTGATCCGGTGCCGAGACAAATACATAATCATCATCTATGCGTGTTACCTTGGACCACGGAATCAGCTCCACGGGTTTTCCCCATCCATGTTCGACCACTATCCCAACGGCGTCCGGGTAGGCCTCTGTGATCTTAAACGCTATATCAGATATTCTTCCCACGCGGTTGGATACCTTGTTCAGGCATAGTCGGCGGCCACGCAATTCGGAAAAATAAAACGCCCGGTAGTCCCGGACAGCGACGCCCGTACCGGACGGTGCCGGATGCGGTGAAGAGCCTGGAAATGATGTGGGCATCATGCGACCCCGCCTGTTAAAGCCAATGGAAAAAGCGACCGGCATGCCGCCAGAAACCCGGTTCCATCACATCGGGAAATATCTGGGTTACGCCATACAGCGTAGAAACAAGAATGACAAACAACGCGATGGACCAGTTGGCTATGTTCTGCCACCGGGTGTTCACATATTTCCCCATGACATCCTTGTCATTAAGTATCAGTATCAGGAAAAAGAGGCTCGACGGCAATAGCGTTACGGCAACCACCTGAACAAAAATCGTAATGGCATTTTGCACATCAACGCTCGCAATGACTGAAACCAGGCCCGATGCCGCCAGCATCACCACATAGACAACATAGAACCACGGAGCGTCGCGTACCGATTTATTCAACGAATGCGCCCAGCCGAACAGCTCCCCCAAGGCCCAACTTGTGGAAAGGGATACACACAGCGCGCCAAGCAGTCCGGCATCAAACAGACCAATGGCGAAAAGAACTTTGGCCCATTGCCCCCAATCGGTGTTATGCGGCATTACGGCCGGCATTTTGTTGGCCGCCTCCAACGCGGAGGTCACCACGATATGTCCATGCGGATTGAAGTAAAATACGCCCGCCGACGCCACAATGATAAACGCCGCCACGATGCACGTTAAAAGCGATCCGGCAAACGTATCAATTTTCCCCGCCTTTATATCATGAACATCCATGCCCTTGTCCACAACGGCTGATTGTTGAAAAAAAATCTGCCACGGTGTAATGGTTGTGCCAATATTGGCCATGATGAGCGTAATCATCGCCGACATCGGCAAAATTCCAACCAGTGTGGGAGCGTAAAATCCTTTTCCCACAGCCAGCCAGCCCTCCTTGACATTCCCGGTTTGCATGGCCCAGAACGCGGCTGGAATATAGACAAAATTGAAGACGCAGAAAAGCATTGTCAGCTTTTCAAACGTCCAATACTTTCCCGTTACCACTATCATGAAAAGCAGAAGGGTGACACCTATAAATGTAACCCACGCGGGAATGTTAAAGATGCTCATGGCCTGGGTCATGCCGATATATTCGGTGACCAGCGTGAGCCAATTAACCACCGCCAGGTCAAAAATTGAAAAACATCCCCAGAATGGACCAAAGGAATCGAAAATGGCTTCCGCATGACCGCGCTTCGTCACGGCGCCAAGCCGAACCGTCATCTCCTGCACATAATAGGCCATCGGCACCAGGATAATGAAGGCCCAAAGCAGATTAAATCCGGTCAGGGCTCCCGTCTGAACGTAGGTGGAAATTCCACCGGCATCATTATCGGCAATCATGGTAATCATGCCCGGGCCAATAACCGCGGCCAGCAGCAGAAGCCGCCGCTTCGATCTTCCCAGCCAATGAATACTCTTGCTGATCCAATACACCCTTCACCCGATTGTAGAAATACCAAACTAAACAATTGATGCACAATAATCCCTCTCGCGGTTCGTCCAAGGAATTACAGATCATCGCACCCCGGAATAGCCCGGTATAACATTACGCGGCATTCGGATGCCCGGAGGGCTACATTATGCCGGTATCGTAATAAATTGTCACGCGGAAAGTATTAGCAATGCGCTAAGCCGTTCAGAAAACAATTTCGTGGTTTTGGAGTGGTGAGCTGCCTTCTGGCCGCGGAACGGAATCTGTTGGGCGATAACCGCCGTCGAGGCCGTTAAACTTTACATGCGGATTACCGCAATGCCAGTGATCCGGTTCCTGTTGAGGCCGGAAAATAATTCCTTGCAGTCTGCACAAATAAAAAAAACAGCGGAGCCTGATTCCCCACCGATATTTCCGGCCTTGACGTTCGCGCTACCTTCTATCGCACCGGTTTGTATCCCATCGTCAGACCGGCGCCCATATCATCCATTGCCGGGGAAAGTCTTGCCGCCTGCGCCGTAATTCCTGGCCATAGTGGAGGCCTATTTACCATAAATATGCCGCGGACTTATGAGCAACCGAGCGAATTGCCGCAGTTCAGGCATTTGTAGCAACTGCCGTTGCGCACCGTAATGCTGCCGCAGGTGCAGACCGGGGCGTCACCCATAAGAGTTGCCATTTGCTGTGAAAGTGCCGAAGCAGCGGATTGCCCGCTTGATTGCAGTTGGGCAAAACGGTCGGAAGCGATCAGTGTTGCGGCTCCAGTTGTCGCGGGAGCCAAATCGCTCTTGCGGGAATTGCCGTTGCCATTCCCATTTCCGCTGTGCTCAAGTCGGGCTTTTGCCGCAGAGCCATTAGCGTCGCTGTTATGGGAAAGATTGGTCGCGGCGAGTTCATCCGCTGCGGAGGCGGGTTTGACTGCCGACGTGTGGTCAAAAGGGTCCCGTGGCTGATCGGGATGGCCGATGTATCCATCGTTTCTTGCCTCGCCATGGTGGCGTTGCGGAGCATTGGCCGCATGATAGCCGGGAATGAACTTCATCCCCATCCACCGCACCAGATAATCCATCATGCTTTTGGCAATGGGAATATCCGAATTAGTGGTCATGCCGGCGGGTTCAAACCGCATGTGTTCAAACTTTCGGACAATGGCTTCCAGCGGAACGCCATACTGCAAATTCAGCGAAATAAGCGTGGCAATGGTATCCATCAGCCCACCCACCGTGCTGCCCTGCTTGGCCATGGTAATGAATACTTCGCCCGGGCTGTTGTCATCAAACAGTCCGCAGGTGATGTACCCTTCATGGCCGGCGATATCAAACTTGTGCGTAATGCTGTTGCGTGTGTCCGGCAGGCGGCGCCGCAGCGGTCGATGCACCACTTTTTCCACAATGCGCTCCACCACACCG
>JAJYPG010000067.1 GCA_021795535.1 Planctomycetota bacterium | reverse complement strand
GGTAAATACGCATTTGAGGTGTCTGATGTGCGCTGTTTGCCAGCCCACCGAGGTAGACAATCAGGCTGGCAAACAGCAGACATACTGCGGTCATCACTACCGCGGCGCTGTAACCGAATCTGCTCAACTCAGGATTCGTCATGAGAGAAGCCAAACAAGTTAGCGCAATGCCAAAACCGAGCATGAATACACCATGCCCCATCAAGGATTGGCGCCCTACCGTCCAGGTCCTTGCCATCCATCGGAGCTTAATGATATCCCACGGCAACAGTGCCGCAGACACCGCAAGGCGTTTTATCTGGTTTGATGATACAGGAACACGTCGGAATCAACCTCAAACACGATGCCATTGTTCACAATTTCCCAATCGGCAATATTCGGACCATTCGGATCGCCGGGTGAACGAACCAGCCGTTTGGAAAGCACCAGCGAACCGTTGTCCAGCCTGCCATGGCGGTCCGCCTGATTCACCAGAAAAAGAACCGTCGCATTGGGCGAATCACCCAACGGGCCATGCGCCAGCACCGCAATATCCGGATTGCCTATGTGGGCGTTCACCAGCGGCGGGGTGCGCTGGGCGATGAACTCGGCCTTCCACAATACATGTCCATGTTTTGAGGAAAGTGCCAACAGACTCCCCGGCGTCATAAGCACCAGTGTGCCCCGGTTTATCGCCGTGCCCAGGAAAGGAACCGTCGCCGCGGAGGTACCGCCGGGCAGACTGCTGCGCCGCCATAGCGGGCGACCCGTTGTCCGATCAATTGATTCAATGCCATGCCGCGTGGCCAGCACCAGCCCCCGCGTGGAAAGCACCGTGGACATTGGAAAAGGGTTGGCCAGTTTATGCATCGCCCACACATGCGTCGGCAGATCACCATGCGGATCGCACGCCACAGTCGCCTTAACGCCCGCAAGATACAGCGTTCCAGCAGGCCCGGCCCCCATCCATAAAAATAAATCATGGTTCGGCAGGTGCATAATCCCCGCCGCCTGACCAGTGCGGTAATCCAGAAGTTTTACAGTATTCACAGGAACATTAAATGCCGCGGCAAGCTGATCCCCAATTTTGATGATGTTTATCAATTTGCCCAAACCCGCGGTAGAGGCCGGATTTTTCCACAAAGCCCGGCCAGTGCCAATGGAATAAAGCATGAGGTGGTTATTCGCTTCCAGCACCAGCCCGCCACGCAACATTTTCACAAACTCAAAAGAATGCGGCCCAAGGTGACGTTCGTATGCATACAGCAGACTTTGCGCCAAAGCACTTTGCATGCCAAATGTCGCCATCGGGCTGTTCGCGTAGCCATTGGCCACAATCATTCGGCCATTGATGAATACGCCGCCATTAAATACCGGGCCATTGAACACAACCGCGGGCGGCCCAATGGGCTGGGCGATTGGGGCACCGGCCTGTTGCGCTTGACGCACATTGGTCCGTCTGCTCCAGACAATCCTCCCCGTCTTACATGACACGGCCAGAATTCTCCCCGGTGTCAGCAGCACCGCCAGATGGTTCTGATACCCCAGCAGACCAATGCGTTGTTCCCGCGGCAAATGCAGCGTCCAAAGCGCCTGTCCATTAGACCCATTGCAAGCCCGCACCCGCACGCCGGCATTGTTAATTCGCGCCACCAGGAAAAGATCAAACCGGTTCCACGCAATACTCCGCTGCATGGGAATAAGCAGCGAGCCGCTGACCGGTGTGGACACACGGAAGCCCGTCTTGTCCGTGTAATTGAGTTTCGCCCGGTGAAACAATGCTCCGGACGGTGCCGTTGACGCAATAACGTGTATCAGGCTGGCAAAGTTGGTGGCTTCCCTTCCCCCTTCCGGCGATGCAACCGGCAGCGGGAAAGCCATCCGGCCATAACGGGCCAGCGCCAAGGCGCTATTCCAATGCCCCAACGCCGCCGTGTTTTGCGCCATTCGCGCCAGCCACCAGGCCTTTTGCTCCCTGGTGGAAAGATTTGCTCTCAACGCAAGCAGAACGCGCGCCGCCTTTGGATAATCTTTTACCTCCTGCAGTCGTTTCACCAGAATAATTGCGGCCCTGATGCTGGCCAGGCTGTTGGGATAGTGATGAATCACCCGCAACAGCTTTGCCGTGCCCGCCCCCCCCTGCGCCTGAATCAACAGTGCTGCCGCCGCCTGATCAAATGGCGCATAAACCGCACGGCCAAAGGGTTTTATAATGTCCTGATCAATGACAATGCGTGCCAGCGCACCGGCCAGCATGGTGTAATTTCCCAGATGCAGCGGTGCGAAGCGCAAAGACCGGCGGGAAAGAATTTCTGTCAGCAGTCGCAACGCCGGCGTGGGTGCCCTGATCGCGATATCATAACGGGCAAGATCGTAGCGCCACAGGACTTTTTCCTCTGGAGACACGGCTGCCAGTTGCGCCTGACGGTAATAAAAGACCGCGTCAGCACGGCGCGACGCGGAATGTTTTTGTATCTGCAAACCAAAATGGATACTCACAGAAAATATCCGCCGGGAAAGATCAGATGCGATTTTGGATTTATGCAGTGCGGCCACCGCCCGCGAGAGGGAATCGCGGGCAATGGAAAAATGCTTTGTGCGATACGCGACTTCCGCCAGTGTCAGCCGTGGAAGTGGATTATCCGGTTCCGCGGCAATGCGCCGCAGCAGATAATGTTGCGCATCGGACCAGCGGGAATAATCGAGCACTTCCTGGTCGTTGACGACAACCACCTGATGCCGCGTAACCAGCAGGTTTCCGGCCTGTTCCGGGTGGTGTGTTCCGGAATTGGGCCACGCCACAAAATCCCGTGTTTTTCCCGTATGCGTGCCTATGCGTAACAACCCCTTGTTCAGCGGAAGATAAATAGTGCCACGCGTTAAAAATGGACGGGCGAGCAGTTGGCCAAACCCGCGTATCCGGACGCTCTTCCATATAACTTTTCCGGTTTGCAGGTCCACCGCGTTTACCCGCGACCCAATGGTGAACAAAGTTCCATTCAGAACTCCCAGTGTTATAAACGCCTGCGACAATGCCCCGCCATTCCACTGCCGCTTGAGCCTGCCCGTCCACCGGTCAAATTCATAAATACTGATGCTCTGCGGAAATTGCGTTCCGCCCTTGCTATCCAGCGTAATCAGGCTGTTCCGATACACAATTGGGGGATTAATTTTCCACGGCAATTCCCGAGGCAAAGCTCCCCAACCCATGTTCGGCTGGGACGTATGGGCCGCGGAGGTCAAGGTCAGCCAGGCAATTCGGCCACTGGCGGCATGAACCGCCAGTATTGCCCCATTACCCGTTGCTATGTAAATAATGCCTTCCGCCATGGCCGGAACAAGGTCCAACGGGCTGGCGCTGTAAGTGGCTCCCGTTAGGGTACACAAATAGTTTTTCTTTGACACAATTCCCGTTTTGGCAGAAATACGCACCAGAAACAGACGTGATTGCCCTGCCCCGGCCTGCATGGATGACACAATCAGATAAACGCTGCGCCGTGTCGCCATCGGAGAGGCCACCGGCTGACAGTAGTGGTCGCCACCCAGCAGAGTTGCCACCGGTGCGATCCATTTCGGACGGCCTGTTAGCGCGTCTAAACAAACCAGTCTGGTCGCCGCCGATTGCCCATAAGGTGAATAGTAATACGGAATCGGCGTGACGCTGTTGTTGGTCAAAACCGCATACAGCCGCCGCCCTTTTATCGTCACGGAAAAATGGTCCAGACTGTTAAGCAGTGTGTTAAGATTGCCATCGGCCCGGGAAAGCGGCAAACGGCCCCTCGGATACCGCCACAGTGAATAGCCCGATGCAATACTAAGTGCCCGCACCCGCCCCATGGTGTTAATATAAAGCGTTGATTCATTACGCGTGGGAAAGGAAAACATAATTCCCCCGCGAGCCTGAAGATGGTTGGCCGCCACTTGTAACCCAAAAAGTCCCAGACGCTGCTGCAGCGAATTTTGCCATGCCACATTCATCGGGCCGCCGCTGGGCGGCAAAAAATGCAGGGTCTTCATGGGCACATGCCACATCACAGCGCGGGGCGTGGCATTAAAATCTGGAATTTTGTTCCGCTGGTAATTACCCTGAAAAGTATCCCATCTTCGCGTTCGTTGCGCTGTTGTGCCGCCAATCCAGGGCGCTCTTACCAATACCGACCGCAGATGCGCCACAAGATTTTCCGGCGATCCGTTAATCAGGCCCATTGCCTTGGGATACCGCTTCTTCAGGCGAGCTTGCAGCCGCAGCGCCAGTGATTTCCGCCCGGCCAGCCATGCCGCCAGTGCCGCGTGATCCAGCAGTTCAGGCCGCCGCTTTACCATCGCCGGATGATCCAGCAGACCCAACCAGATTCTTGTCGCATCGGCAAATGAACCGCGTTCAAAAAGACGCTCCGCCGCCAGAGACAATCCCTTCGCCGCTGCGGTGGATGGAAAATAACGCCGGCAGATGGAAATCAGCCCCCGAATATCGCTGTTCTGTTCTGCCTTTGCCACCGCCTCCTTGGCCTGCAAACCATAAAGCTGGTCATACAGCCCGGTCCGTACTGCCGGCAGCCGAATCACCAGTTGCCAGATATATGCTTCCACGGATTCATAAGAATCCGGACCAGTGGCAATGACCTTGCGGCCAAACTGCTCCACAATTTTCTGGTATTTCCGCACAGCCTTCGCCGCATGTCCGCTTTTCACCAGATGATTCGCCGTGCGCAGCATATCCCGCGCGCCAAACGAATCATCCACCTGAATGCGGGAAAAGATTGCGGTATCGCCTGATTTTGGTTTTGGCGCGATCACCCCGATGGTTGCCGGCCCCGGAACCACTATAGTATGTCGCAGCGCCGCCCGGCCCGCCGCCGCCATCGCAAAAGCACCCAGTCCCAGCAAACCCGCCGCCAGCCAGAGGCCCGACCTTTCACCAGCCCGTGGGCGATCGACCACGCCGTCCGCTCCGCCCCAGCCGGTTCTCCGTCCTAGCCGCGTGGCCCGCCACAATTTTTCGAGTCTTTTCATCATGCCACCAGCACGTCCATGTCAAAAATAGCGACCCCACAACGGTGCGAGCTTTAACTTTACCTCCGGCGTAATTCGCGACTTATCCGACCAGATACCCAACGCCAGCGAACGCTGCGACGCGAATTCCCGATCCCGCGCCGCCCATATCCGCGGAATCGCCGCGCGTATCAATTCCTGCGCACTATCCGAAGCACTGTGTAAATGGGAAATAATCTCCTTCAGCAACTCCCCCAGCGGCTTGCCTGGCGGGTGCGGCCTCCAACAGTCAAAATCCGTCACCAGAGCAATTGATGCGTAGGCTATTTCCGCTTCCCGCGCGAGTTTTGCCTCCGGCATCAGCGTCATGCCTATCACATCACCGCCCCAGCTTTTATGCAGCAGAGACTCGGCCCGCGTGGAAAATGCCGGTCCTTCCATGCACACGTATGTCCCCTGACGATGTATCTTAATATCATTTTCCAATTCGTCGCTGGCCTGCACCACAATTTCCCGCAGTTCCGGACAGATCGGATCCGCAAAATCCACATGTACCGCCGCTTCCTCAAAAAATGTTCGTGGCCGATGCACGGTGCGGTCTATCGCCTGGTCCACCAGAACCAGGGCGCGCGGTTCAACTGCGTCATCCAGACTTCCCACGGCGCCGCTCGCCAATATCCATCGGCAACCCAGCACTTTCATGGCAAAAATGTTCGCGCGGTACGGAACCTGCGTCGGATTGAAACAGTGCCCCGGACCGTGCCGGGCTAAAATGGCCACTGGAATTCCCTGCCATTCCGCCAATATCGGCGGCGCGCTGGGGGGACCAAACGGAGTCTGAATTTCCACCGCCTGTCCCTGCCCCGAAGAAAGAAGCTCTTCCCCCAGCCCCGACCCGCCAATGATCCCTATTCTTTCTGTCACACCAGACCCCGGACTAAACCATAACGCACCAGCCCCGACCGCGTGACCGAAGGCTTTGAATAAGGTTAATGATACGCCCATGACATCAAAGAGCAATAACCAGGCCGGAGGCTCTGGGCGGGTGGCGTGACAAAGTGCAAAAGTGGGGCTAGACTGTGAAGATATGCATGAAACAAGGAAGTTCCTTTATGATGCAATCATTCAGTTGGAAAAAGGCCTGCCTTCCTCTTACGTTGTATGCGCTGTTATTCCCATCGCCCGCCCTTCCGGCGGCCATAGAGACGCGTAACGATGTCGTTAAGCGGCGCAACAGCCCCTTCCAGAAAAAACTGTTTCAAAACATTTATCAAAGTCTTGTTCAAGGTCTCGTCCCTGATGGCTAATTACCATAATCGCTCACCGGAGATTATGGTAATTTGAAGATGGCACATCAATAAAATCGCTGTTTTATTTTGGAGTCTGAAAAATGCTGAATAAAGATCATTTTACTGGAACAATGCTGGCTTTGGTGCTGGGCGCGATGCTTTCGCTGGCGACGCCGGGCGCGGCGGTGGCTGGCAAAATTCGGCTGGCATGCGTGGGCGACAGCATCACTTATGGCCCCGTCCCCAATCGTCTGGTCAACTCGTGGCCCGGCGTGGTGCAACGGCTTTTGGGGCCCAAATACGACGTGGTCAATTTCGGTCGGCCTGATGCAACAATTTCCAAGCATGGGAACGTGCCCTATTGGAAGGTGAAGGCCTTCCGTGCGGCTACCGCGTTTAATCCCAATATTGTGGTTATTGCGCTTGGCACCAATGACTCCAAACCGATGAACTGGGCGCATGGCAAATATTTCAGCCGCGACGCCCGCGACCTGATTCTGCACTTTGAACATCTGACAACCCACCCGAAGATTTTTCTCTGGCTGCCTCTACCAGTGTTGCGCGAGTACAAACCACGACATTCTGGAAGCATCAGCCAGTATATGATACGCAACAAGGTGGTACCGGCATTGCGTAAGGTGGC
>JAJYPG010000066.1 GCA_021795535.1 Planctomycetota bacterium | reverse complement strand
TGGTGCGGGCCTGGTGGAGGGCGAAAAGGCGGGCATGCACGTTGTCTACCGCATAACGGGCTACGCGGTCCACACTTTTGTCAGTGAAATGCGGAGCCTGGCGGAGCGTCAGTTTGCGGAAATTGACCGCATTAAAAAAGCCTTTCTGGCGGGCCACACCGGTCTGGAGCCGGTAAACCAGGCGGAACTGCTGACGCGTGTGCGCGGCGGCAACGCGGTGGTCATAGATGTAAGACCCGGCGATGAATATCGGGCCGGTCATATTGCCGGAGCCGTTTCTATTCCGCTTGACGAGTTGGAATCGCGGTTGTCCGAATTGCCCAGAGGAAAACATATTGTGGCGTACTGCCGCGGGCCGTATTGCGTCTTGTCCGTCAAGGCGGTGGAACGCTTGCGAGCCAGAGCATACAAGGCTTTCCGTCTTGAAGACGGGGTAGGCGAGTGGCAGGCCCGCGGCTTTCCGGTTACGCGGATGGCTGGTCCATGACACCGAGGTGAGACACCACCCACAAAAATTGGTTTGATCTGTGATCTGGCCAGGACGCCGGCGGGTCGCCTTCGGTACGCAACGGCAATCACATTTTGACTTTTTTGAGGCGGTCAAATGAAAACACGCGAAAGCGGAATGCCCGATCAACCCTTGTGGGATTCATTCTTTGATCCGCCGAGTGTTCTCCGCACACTTGGCCTGAACCAGTCGCAGCGCAATATAGCTGATTTTGGCTGCGGCTATGGCACATTCACCATACCGGCGGCCAGGGTGATTGCCGGGGTCGTTTATGCTTTTGATATTGATGCGGCCATGGTTGCCGCAACCAACGCCCGCGCCCAGGCGGATGGATTAATGAATGTCCATGCGTTGAGACGTGATTTTGTCGCGGAAGGAACGGGGTTGCCGAATGAAAGCGTCGATTACGTGATGCTTTTCAATATTCTGCACGCGGAAAACCCGGACAGTATTTTGCGGGAGGCGCACCGGATTCTATCTCATGGCGGGCTGTTGGCCATCATGCACTGGAATTATGACCCAGGCACGCCGCGCGGGCCGGGCATGGCCATTCGGCCAAAGCCGGGGGAATGTCGGCAATGGGCGATAGACGCTGGCTTTGAGCTTTCAGAACCCGAACCCATTGCTTTGCCGCCGTACCACTATGGTCTTGTGCTGCGGCGTTGAATTTTCCGCCAAAAGGCCGATCCATGCCTCAATTCACCGCATTTTTGCAACACCATGAGTTTTAGATTCGGCTATATATTACTATGAGTATGTATCTGTCTTGCCACCGGCGGGATATGGGGAATAAGGCCGCGTGTTGTTTACGGCGTGTTCTCCACTGAATTGCCGGAGACAAAAAAAGGCCGATCTGAAAAGTATCAGACCGGCCTTCAATTTTTTTTTCGGAGAACTATTCGCGCGGCGTATATCAGACACCCACGGGTTCTTCAATTTCCCGCCGGGCGGGTGGGGTTGGCGTGCTTGGAAATTCCGTTTCGCGCCCGGCTTCCTCAAGGGTCTTGCCGGCTGGCTCTTTGATGCAGATCGCCGTAAGGATCACACCCAACACTGCCGCTCCGCAGGAGATCAGCAAGCCACCGCTGGGGTGGAGATCTGTTGCAATCAAGGGGAAGAGGAACACGCCAAGGAAGGCGCCAAACTTCCCGATACCGGCGGAAATGCCGTGGCCGGTGGTACGGTGATTCACCGGATACAACTCGGCGGCGAGAATAAACGTGGTAACGTTGGGGCCGAATTCGGTGAAAAAGTAGCTTAGACCGAAGATAATTACGAAAGGCACAGCCGATGTTGCCACACCCGGCACAAGAGCGATGATGGCGAAAGTTACCGCCATGGCGGCAAAGCCGACCATTTGCAGAAACTTGCGTCCAATTTTGTCCGAGGTCATAAAAGCCGCCACATATCCGGGCACAGCGAAGATGCCGAAAATAATGACATTCCAGGCGGTTGTGGTGAGGATGGTGGCCTTCGGCGAGACCGCATGAAGAATCTGGGGCATACAAACCGTGTTGCCATAATAAGCATAGTCCACCAGGAACCAGGCTCCGGCCGTTCCCAGGATGGTCAGGGCATATTTGGAGAGTGGCTCTTTGATTTTGCGATCTGTGCCGGCGGCATTCGCCACACCTTGGGAATACCAGGAAAGGCTCTTGGCGGCATCAGCGGCCTTGCCTTTAACACGGGCGGTCCAACGAGGCGATTCGGGCATGGTCCGACGCAGAAGAATAACCGCCGCGGCAGGCAGAGCACCAAGCCCCAGGGCTATGCGCCAGGTCCATTCGTGACTAACACCGGCGGCAAGCAGAGTCAGGCAGACAATCGGGCCGAAAAGGAAGCCCAGGGCTTGCCCGGAAAAGACCATGCCGACCATTTTTCCGCGGTTTTCGCGGTTGGCATATTCACTCATGATTACTGCGGAAAGCGGATAATCGCCGCCAATACCAAAGCCCATGATGGTACGCCAGATAATCATGGAAATAGGTCCACCCGCAAAGGCGCTGCCCAATGCACCAACAGTCATCAGAATAGCTTCAATGCCATAGACGCTCTTGCGGCCAATTTTGTCTGCAACGAATCCAAAGAAAAATGCGCCAAGTATGGTTGCACCGAGAGATACTGAACCTACCAAGGCCATATAGTAACCGAAGCCCGCGCCATGCCAGGCGGTTTTCCATTCCGGACCCGCCAGAGCCAGCGCCGTGCCAATGACCGTCAGGTCGTATGCCGAGGTAAAAAATCCCATGCCCGCAGTGATGATGGCTCGTAGGTGAAAGCCACTGAACTTTACCTCGTTGAGCGCATCGGACACTTCTCGTGCGTGCAATTCATTGTTAACCGCCGCGGCCATAAACGTCTCCTTTTTATCAGCGTATGCTTTTGGAGCTTATCCAAGCGCCAACCGCGTTGCCGGAATCAGCAGTCAGCCAACCAAGACTGACTTTCCACTTCGTAATAAATGGTACGGGAGAAGCATGTTGTAATCGTGTGGAAAATGTTAAGATTGCGCTAATATTAAGAGCGAACGGCTAAGTCGTAACCCTTTATAGAATAATGCGTTACGATATATTTCGTAATATTGAATAACAGATTAATCCTATTCAGGTCATAATTAGCCACTAACGCGGGAGAAATCAGTCTTTCGCAAAACTCCATCCACGTCACACGACCATGTGGCAAGCCGACAGTCGCAATATTATATATTGATATTTAGCTTCATTAAGTATTGCAATTACGTTGCCGAAAAGACCTTGAAAATCGCAATAATTCAACACTTTCGCATAATTATATCAATTTGTTCCGCGAGCACTGCATGTACGAAAATTCCTGATCGTCAGAGGGGCTGCGAGGTTCAGCGGGCGATGGCGGTGATTGAAGAAATCCTGGAGCACAAATCGTCAGCTTGATTCCTGGATTTTTTTGGTCAATTGAAACATTCTTTAATGCGTACAAAGATATTGTTTTAATCAATATCTGCACACTAAATGAAATTAAGATGAAAATAATATCTTTCCTGAAACTATTTACAATCTGTTGCGTATAATACTGTGGAAGGTTGATGTAAATACCAGCTATGGGCTGGCGGCCTTCACCAGAAGTTAGTCAGGCTTTTATAAGGAGCTGAATCATGATCTGGCACAATACAACCTCGCTTTTTGGTGGAAAATTCGCAGGTATCAAACTCGCCACCGTTGGCTTTGCTCTCGCCGGAGTGGTGGCTGCAAGTTCGCCAGCCAAGGCGGACGGGTTCCGGTTTGGCATCAACATTGGTGTACCAGTGTTCTGCCCGGCACCGGTTTACTACGCCCCGCCACCGGTTTATTATCAGCCACCGCAGCCGGTTTATTCACCCCCAACTTATTATCAGCAGGCCGCGCCGCAGTATATGCCTCCGCAACCGGTTTACGTGCCGCCACCGGTGTACTGCCCTCCGCCGGCCCCAGTCTATTACCGCCCCAGACCGCTGTTATTTTTCCATACCGGTTGGGGTAATGACGGCTGGCGTGGCCGGGCGATGTGGCGTGGCGGCGAACGCGAAGGTGGGAGACGCTTCCAGCGGTTCGGAGGCTGGCATCACGGACATGAGCGGCGTTAAGGCCTTGTCCGGCGTTTTGCCCCAGCCCATTTGTCGAACTGGTATATAACCAAGCCCGGGGTGGTCGCTCTGGCCACTCCGGGCTTTCAGGTTTTGTACCAGCAGTGGTCGTCAGGCGTGAATTAGCAGGGGAATGTCCTGTGGCAGTTGATCGGCGACGGCGGTGAGGGTATCGCCGTGCATGGCGCGAAGGAGCGATCCCCGGCGCGATACGCCCATGAGCAAGGCATTAACGCTGTAGGTGGCCGCAAAATCCAGAATGCTCCACGCCACGTCCGGCGAAACGACATAAATGGGAACCATGGGGACATGCAGGTTGTCGCACTGTTTTTGCGCCGCACGCAGTGCGGCGATGGCCTCCGGGTCTTCGCTTAAGTTTGGTCCCTGATCTTCAGCCAGAAAGGTTAAATTCAAAGGGCGAACAAAAATAACAAACAGAATGGAATCTGTCTGGTGGGCATATCTGGCGGCAAATTCCAAAAGCCGGGGCGAGCCGCGTGTGGCCACCATAACCTTGGGCATGGACATATCCAGTTCCCTGGCGGGTGTGCCCAACGCCAGCTTTTCGGCTTCGGGTACAGGAATTTCGATGGCGGGCACGCTGATGCGCAGTTGCCGCAAAAGCCGCCGACCATAAAAAGCGGCGATAATGGCCGCCAGAGTAAAGACGACGGCTCCCGCGAAATCCCATCCGGCATACACTGGTTTATGTGCCAGAAATACCAGCCCCATGCGTCCCAAACCATAGGCCAAAAGCAAACCCGCCGCGGAGCTTGCGCCCAAGGCCCAGACCCGGCCACGCAGTGGCAATCGCGGAAACTGCTTGGTATAAAACCGGGCGAGCAGGCCGGCGGACAATACACACAGCGCAAAAATAAGGGCCTCATGCTTTTGCACGGCCAGAGTTATTTCAATACCGGCCATCAGCAGAGCGATGGCTCCCACACAGATGCGTTCCCAGGTTTTAATGGGGAGATGTCGATTAATTGTGGCACTGCCCAGATTGATGGTGATGGCCCCGACAACGCCAATGGCGTATAGATCTCCCAGTGTGGAAAGGCTTTGGAAAATGCTCAAGATAAGCACGGGCACCAGAACAGCCGGAATAAGGGCGAGCCATGGGACTCCGAACATGTTAAGGCGACCGAGGAATTTAGGCAGTTCATTGTCGCGTGACATGGTGTATTGCACGCTCATCATGGCACCAATGGCGGTGTTGACCGCGGAAATAAGCAGCAGGCCAAAGACGATGCCGCAGAGCCATCCGAAAATTTTACCCACGTAATCGGTGGCCATCACGCGCATGACGGCATTTTGAATTTCATCTTCACGTTTGTAGTTTTTATCCAGATTATGGACTTGCGCCACCAGTTGCCGGTGGGCTTTCCAATCCGGATGGTGTTCCTTGAATGCTTCCACGCGGGCCTGCAACTGTACGGCGGGAGTGGTGAATTTTTCATTGGGGTGTTTGGGATTGGGCGACAGCGCACACATCGCCACAGCCAGCAAAATATTCAGCGCCACCACTTCCACCATAACCGGATAAATGGTCTTTTTCGCGGTGCGGACGACCGGCTGAACCATCACGCCGGTCATATTGGCAACGGCTTCGACACCGGAAAGGGCCAAAACCACATTGACAAAACTGAACCAGCGGGTGCTTACGGTTCCGGAAAGATGATTGAGCGCGGTTATACGGTGCCAGCCCTGGGCAAGATGCGGAACACTGAAGATGGCAATAATAAAAGTCAGAACCAGTGTGGCATTGGCCACCACCAGTGCGGCAACGCCGACGCGGCGCAGGCCGAAATAGTTCATGATGCCAATCAAAATAATTGATCCGATGGCGCACAATGGAATCAGTGGCCCATCGTTGGGTATGCCAAGATAATGTATGCCATCAAACGCCGACATCGCCGCGGTAACAATGTAGTCCGCGCAAAGCAGCAGCGCCCCAATAACGGCAAGCTGTTTGCTGAACTGCTTGGCCGAGGAATAAACCCCGCCGCCATCAGGAAAACAGCGGCATATAATAGTATAGGCCCAGCCGACCAAGGCAACCAAAATGCCCACCGCGACCACATACCAGAAGCTTTCATAAAGGGAATAGAAGAAAGCCAGACCCAGCACGTAAAAACGGCTGGTTCCCCAGTCGCCATACAGAATGGCACCGGCATGATACCACTTGAGTTCGCGCGGACGTTCTTTGCGTGTGACAGAATTTTCGAGCATCAACAAATCCTCCCGGCACGCCGCTACGGATTCGTACCGTAACCGACGACGGGAGTCACCTTGTGTTTACCTGCGAGGTTAGCTGTCGGGCTGGGTTTCGCTGTTCCACCCTTCGCCGGTCAACCGGTGAATTAGCCCCGTATAAGCAATTCAAGTTTAATTCCACCGGATGGCGTTCCGCACGCCTGACCCGGGGATTGAATTGCCAGCCCTGATTTTTTGGGCCTGCTGGTTCCCCCGCTGCAGCCAGAATAAACAGAATCATCTGGTTTGGCTGCATTCGGTGTTTGCTCAGCGAATCAAGGGGGTATGGTATCCCTATTAGACGTGGAGTCAAGAAAGTTGATAAAATATAATCGTAAAAATGAATAATAAATTTGTTATTCGTGAATTCCGTTTGAAATGATACGTGCGAGTTTGTCTGTGTGGCGGGTGGAAAAACTTTGAATTTTTATTCTTTACACGGGTATTGTCACGGCGATTAATAAGGTGTATGTTTGGTATTTGTTAGGATATTTTCATGCTTGTTTCAATACCAGGTTTTCCCATTCGGTCAACATATTTCCAAGGCGGAATTGC
>JAJYPG010000065.1 GCA_021795535.1 Planctomycetota bacterium | reverse complement strand
ATTTGGCCTGTACCGGAAGTTCCAGTTCGCCAACCTCATCAATAAGCAGCGTGCCGCCGCTGGCCGCTTCAAAGTAGCCGGCGGTGCGGGCATTGGCACCGGTAAAAGCACCGCGTTCATGGCCAAAAAGTTCACTTTCCATGAGGTTGGATGGCACGGCAGCGCAGTTAATGGCAATGAACGGGCGGGCTTTCCGCGGGCTTAATTCATGAATCGCCCGCACAACCAGTTCCTTGCCGGTACCGCTTTCGCCTTCCACCAGGACTGTACTTTTGAACGCGGCCACGCGGCGAATGGTGCGGGCTATTTCCACCATCGCCTGCGAGCGGCCAATCAATTTCTCTATATCCACCGGTTCATTGATGTCGGCCCCCAGTTGCGACATATCGCGCCGTGTGCGGGCATGTTCCAAGGCTCGCTCCACTACGTCCAGCAGGTCTGGTGGTGCAAACGGCTTTGTCAAGTAATCAAACGCCCCCAGTTTCATGGCCTGCACTGCGCTGGGCACGGTGGCATTCCCCGTAATGATCACCACTTCCAACAAGGGGTGCCGCTGTCGTGCCATCTCCAACACGGCCAATCCATCCATACCCGGCATCCACAGGTCAGAAACCAGAAGCTGTACCTGTGGGCCAAGCATACGCAGTGCTTCCGTCCCGGATGAGGCCTTAAGTACCGTGTAACCCGCGTGTTCCAGCACCATTGCCAGCGCGGTCAGTACACTCTGATCATCCTCCGCAAGAAGAATTGAGGCTCTTTTTCGTGCAACAGGCGTTGTCATTTTACGGTTATCTTTCTGTTGTTTTTCCGCCGCATTTACTCTTTGCGGCTATTGTTAATACTATTACCAAACAGTGAAATTCGGATTTTTGTGGTGTGGACCTCCAGGTCTGTACACCTGAAACTGCAGGTCTGGAGACCTGCACTGCAGTTCTTTCTCAGAACATAAGTACCATTAATAGCAGCTTGGAGTATATCAATGCATTCCATACTGTTCCAAAAAACACAGGGGGCCGATCCGCCAAGGCTCCCGCATTCTGTCATAATCTTATCATATCATCGAAGAAATGCCGTGGAACCAAATTGACGGCTGGACGGGCCGGAAAATGATTTTGCGCTGCGACTGCAATCAGGATGTCCGTTTATACCACAGTCAAATTTTCTGTTCTGTCACCGTGGAGGGGGAATTTATCCGGGATTCTGCGGTCGCGGCTTCCCTCTGTCGCCTTTTTGTCGTTCCCGGCATTGCTGCGGTGTCGATGTTAGGCCTTGAAGCGGGTGTTTGGTCTGACGCCAAGGGCGATCAACTATTCGTCAGGGCGATAATAAATAAAGGTGTCAACTTTTAAGAAAACATGATACGATAGTTAGCCATGAGACCTGATTTTTAAGATCAACTTGGTACCTTTATTTATTACCGCTGCCTTAGGTAGGCAGGCTGATTTCACCTCATTGTTTTTTGCACTTTTGTATTTATGGATGCCAAACCCATGCGCATTGTACTTTATGGCGACTCCATGACGGAGTATCTGCATACTCCACCGCGAATACTTGCCCAACAGTTGGAAAGACGTGCCCCGGACCAGTCGCATGAACTTCTGAATTATGGGGTTGGCGGCACGCGGGCGGAGCTGGTCCTGTACCGTTTGCGGTATGAATTCTGGCATGGACGACAGCGTATGATTCCGCTCAATGTGCTTAAGCCGGATGTTCTGATTCTGGAATCCTGTGCGTTTAACAACAGCAATGACCAGCAGACGGGCCTGGAAAATTTCACACGGATATGGGATGAAATCCTGGAAACCTGCCGGCACCATGCTCCGCAGGCTCAATTTATGCCACTGGTAAGCATCGCACCTTCGCCTCTGCCGCCGGCGGAAATGGCCAATCGGCTGTTTTTTCACGCCGGACCGGAAATATTTGCCAACCGCCACCACTGGCGGGAAATATATCAGGAACATTTTGTTCAATGGGCTTCGGACCGCGGGCTGAACCTGTTAAATCTGCGCCAGACCGTACTTGCCCATGAAGCAGGCGGCACACCACGGCAGAGCTGGATTGCCGCCGATGGTGTGCATCCCAATCCCGCGGCCGTGGAACTTATTTCCACTGCCATAGCGGAGGCTGTAGTCGCATTAAATATCCGACAGGTGGATATATGAGTGATAATAGATCGCATAGCTCAACCCCCGCCACAGGCCTTAAACCGGGAATATTGGGCAAACCGGAAAAGTCCGCGCACCGCAACCGGATTCTTCTGGCCATCGGGCTGTTCAAATTTGTGAAAGTGGCATCACTTGTCACGGCGGGAATACTGGTCATCCATTTTCGCAACGCCAATTTAAGCAAAATAGCCCTGCATTGGATCAATGCCATGCGGATGGACCCGCACAACTATTGGATTGATATGGTGCTGGACCACATTGCCCGGATACACAAATCGCAGATGGAAATGCTGGCAGGTGGAACATTTGTTTATGCGCTTATTTTTGCGGTGGAAGGTGTGGGACTGATGCTGGAAAAAGCGTGGGGAGAATACCTGGTGCTGGTTGATACCGCTCTGCTCCTGCCGCTGGAGGTCTATGAGGTAGCCAAAAAGCCGGATATTTTGCGTATTGGCCTGCTGCTGGGCAACGCCCTTATATTTGCCTATCTGACTTATTTGCGTGTCAAAGCTCACCGCGTTAAAAAGGCCATGGCCGCCGCAGCAATATCGTTATCCAAGTGAGCGTCCGCCACGGCATGACAGAAGAAATATGGACGCATTGTTTGCGCGCGATGTGCAGTGTGCGATTATTCGCTTGTTCCCGCTATTTTCAAGCGATCCGCGAGCGTGGTTTGCCATGCCTGTCCTAAATATTCATCGCTGATAATCAGTTCGAGGTCTTCCACACTGCATACACGAGCCAGGCTTTTTCGTCCGAATTTGGTGGAATCGGCCAGCAGCACGCGGCGCGCGGCCTGTTTGATGGCTAGTTTTTCCACCTCGACCATGGCCAGATTGGAATTAAAAACGTCGGTCTCGTACACGCCTGCCACCGAAAATAGAAGAAGATCGGCGTGAATGTCCGCCAAGGCCTGCGTGGTAATGGGGCCAACCAGCACACCGGAACGTGGATAAAGCGCTCCGCCAAGCAGCAGCATTTCCACATTTTCATCGTTGGCAAAATAAGTTGCGACGGAAAGCGAATTGGTAACCACTTGAAGTGGCCGCACTTCCACTTGTTCCACTGTATAGCGAATGGTGGAGCCGCCATCAAAAAAGACGGTCATGCCCGGTTCAATAAGTGCCGCAGCGACTTTGCCAATGGCCCGCTTAGCCTGCACTTGCACGCTCATGCGCTGGTCCAGGGCTAGTGAACTGCTCCCCCGGCCACGGAAAATAACCCCACCCCGCGTGGTATCCACCAGTCCCTGCGATTGCAACGCGTCAATATCGCGTCGCACTGTGGAACTGGAGACTGCAAGCTCCTCGGCCAGCGCATCAAGCGAAGCGCTTTGCTTAAGCTTTATAATGTCAAGCAGTTTTTTTTGACGGTCAACGATCAGCATATTTCAACGGACCATGAACAACAAGCAATAAACAATAGTCAATGAGTAATGAAAAGATTCGTTCGGATAAAGACTCGGAATCAGGTCGTTTTTTTCTCATTATTCTTTGTTTATCGAATTTTTCTCCAGGTTTCTTCCAGTGCGCGGGCACTGGCCTGAATACCGGAAACTTCTTTTGGCCATAATTCCGGTTCCAGAGCGGTCTCTACGCCGCAACGGCCCAGCACCGTGGGCAGGCTCAAACAGACTTTCTTTATGCCAAACTGACCGGTCATCTGACTGCTTACGGGTAGAATGCGTTTGTGATCCAGGGCGATGGTATGAATGACTTCCGCAATGCTAAGGCCAACGGCATAACCCGCTCCACCTTTTAGTTTTATCACATCCGCGCCAGATGTCTGCGTCTTCTTGAAAACATCGGCCTGCTGGGTGGGCGAGAGGAGCTTGGCCAAGGCTATACCGGCCACTGTGGCGGAACTCCAGATCGGGGTCATGGTGTCGCCATGCTCGCCAAGAATAAGGGCATCGACCTGCGTGGGCGGCAGATTTTTTTCGCGGGCAATAAGCGAACGGAATCGGGTGGTGTCCAGCACGGTGCCAAGCCCCACAACCTGTTTTGCCGGCCAGCCCAGATATTCAATGTTCATCCGCGTAAGTACATCCACCGGATTGGATACCACCACAAATATACAGTTCTTGTTTACGCCTGTGGTTTTAAGCTGATCCAGAATTCCCTTGTAAAGCGATACATTGCGGTTGATCAAGTCCAGACGGGATTCGTCCGGCTTGCGGCGCAGGCCCGCGGTAATACAGATCACATCGGAATCCGCAGTGCCTTTCATGTCTGTGGCGTAAATACGCTGATCGCCCGCGAGTGATGCGCCGTGCAGCAAATCAAGTGCTTCGCCCGAAGCCAGATCATAATTTGCGTCCACCAAGGCAATCTCCCGTACAATGCCCGCGCACTGGAGCGAAAAAGCCGCATTGGAACCGACCCGTCCACCACCACCAATAATGCTTACTTTCATGATAGATCCTTTTTCCGTTTGCTGTTCTGTAAAACTTCGCTCGCGCCACCGTCAGCTGCGTTGTGGCGACCAACGCCGATTTTCCTGTCCGCTTATTTTATGCCGGCCATAATTTGGTCGGTCATCTTCTGCACCAGGGCTTCAAACGCCTCTTCGCCAAGTGCGGATGCGTGGCCTGCTTCCACATGTCCATCCGTCTGACAGGCACAGGCCGATTGCGGGTGCGTATCAAACGTGGCGAGGAATGGCTGATTGTCCGCGCCAATGCAGCCTCCCGCGGCACAGGAAAGCCGCTGGTCGGGCATGCCAAAGCGTTCCTTGACCTTCAGCAGATCAATCATCTCCTGTTGGGAAAGGGTGTTGATTTTCCCAAGCTGCTGCGTAAGCAACAGGATACGGCAATAGGCATCCAGAATTTCAAGTTTGTAATAGGCTCCAATGAGTGTGGGATCGAAACAGACTGATCCATGGTTGCCCATCATCACAGTATTGGTATCCACTTTTATTTGTGCAACAACCGATTCGCCCAGTTCCTTGTAACTTGGCGTGGTGTATTTGGCCATGGGAACCTTGCCCAGAAACACCTCCGCTTCCGGGTGAATGCCTTCCGGGATCGGAATGTTGGCCATGGCAAAAGCAGTGGCATGGGGCGGGTGGGAATGCACTACCGCTTTGATATCGGGCCGGGCCTTGTAAATTTGCAGATGCAAAAGCACCTCGCTGGTGCGTTTCATTTTGTTGTGGGTGTCAACCTGTTTGCCATCCATATCCACAATTGTGATCTGGTCGGGGGAAAGGAAGCCTTTGGAAACACCCGTGGGTGTGCACAAAACACGATCATCGGCAATCCGGACGCTGTGGTTGCCTTCGTTTCCGGCACAGTAACCACGATGCCAGATGCGGTAGCCCACATCGCACATTTCCTTACGAACTTGAAATAAATTCTGCATGATTACATCTCTTTCAAAAACGAATATCACCGGGCGGCTTACACACCCAACTCCCGCAATTGCCGCTCCATGGCCATGGGGACTGTGGCGGCGGCGGAAAGAAAGCCTGTTATCATTTCATTCATGGCTTTATATCCATGAATTGGATACTCAATCACCAGCACGTTGGCGCCAAGCTGTCCGGCGTTTTGTATAACGCTTCCGGGTGTGGTGCCGGCAATGGCCCGCAGACTGCGAACTTTATTCGCCAAACAAAGTGCTGCGGTGCCATCCGGCACAAAAAGCACGCCGTGCGTTACCTTGCCGTTCTCCAGAGCCGCCCGAATTTTTCCGATCGCGGCCGCCAACTGCTCGCCGGAAGTCCCCTTCAGGCCGTCAACCGGCTTGGCGGAAAACTGCTCCGCCACGCGCGCCGCTGATGGACAAAAGCCTTGCATCCACCAGGTCCAGCGGGCGGTTGGTTTTTTCACCGCCGCCGCTGAAACGCGCTTTATTTCCAGCTTGCGATTCCGCACCACATCCATGGCTAGGGGTGAAAGCTGCGCTGCATCAGCCAGAAAAATTGTCCCTTCCAGGCCCGCCAGTCTGCCTGCGGTTATGACGCCTTTCAGCACCGGCCCGCTGATTTCCATCGCGACAGGTGTCGCGGGTAAAACCGCCTGGGGTTGTGGTTCCTCTGTCTCTGTTGACGCCGAAGCGTGAACGGGTTCCGAGGTTAATTTGCCCGCTAATTCAGGAAACTGGGAATAATCTCCGGTGCAAAGTCCTATTGGCGACTTCACACTTGCGCCGCCTGATGGCGCGCTTCGCCCCAGCGCCTCCAGTACGGCCTGCGTAATTGTTCGGACCAGTTCCGGATCAACTTTCAACCGGCAACTCCTTTTTATCACGGCAAAGCCGCACGGCTTTACCAACAATTCTGTCTCAACCCGGCCTTTATCCAACAAGCCGTTGGAGCCTGGTCCCGCGTGTTGAGCCGTTTAACTCACATGCAGTGATCCACTTATAGCCATGCGGCGAAAACGGGTGAACGTCAGCGGGCTGGTTACACCCTCGCCAGTAGGCGTTGCGACGGTGTAGCTTGCATACCCCTGTCCGCCAATGCCCAGCGTGGCCGTGCTTGGCCCGTTTACCGCGAAAAGCGTGGTGTTCATCACGCGGCCCATACGCGTGATATTAGCCAGATTATTGGAGTGAATGATCGCGGTATGCCCGAAGCCATGTTCATTGGTCACCGCTTTGGCCAGAGCTTCCTCAAAATCGCGCACTTTTACGAACGGAACAAAAGGCATCATCTGTTCTTCCGCCACAAACGGATTGGATTCATCGGTCTGGCCAAACAAAAGATTCGTTCCGGTCGGGCAACTCGTGCCCGCAACCTGAGCCAATACCGTGCAATCTT
>JAJYPG010000064.1 GCA_021795535.1 Planctomycetota bacterium | reverse complement strand
GGGAAAAAAGAGTTCGCGGCCAATAAAAATGGCCACTCATGCAAGATTTTTTAAATTATTTAGAAATTCATTTAACTACCTAGGCAACTTCATCCGATAATAAATTTAAGATTCGCATTTAGGGAATGAATTTCGGCGTTATAAGGGTACAAGGGCGCGGTGTCGGGTGTGAAGATTTCTTTTGCGGCCTTGCTGCCCCGCAAGATGACAAGAATCGGACAGACGGTTATGTCAGATAATCCGGAAGCCTCCAGCATTTTTTCACGCGTCAGCGGAACGGACGCCTTTGAACAATTCATCATGCGCAGCGCCGCAGTGAAGCTGATTATTGAGCCAACGGACGGAAAAATTCTGGATGTCAATGAGGCGGCAGCGCAATTTTATGGCTGGAGTCGGGAGCAGATACGGGGCAAATACCTGTGGGATATTAACACAAGCATGTCGCGTGAAAGATTGTTGGAACACCTAGCCAGGACAGTGCGTGAGGAAGCAATATATTTTCAAACACAACACAGCCTCGCCAATGGTCAGGTTAAAGATCTTATTGTATTCCACACATTGGTTCAGGTGAATGGCCGAAATGTAATTGTGTCCATCGTGCAGGATTTATCACAACAGAAAGGAATGGAGCGGGAATTACTTCAGGCGCAAAACACCGCCGCGGAAAAGGCCGAACGGTTTAGCCGGTTTTTTGAGCAAAACAGCGCCGTTGAAATGGTTGTGGATCCAGCGGCCCTTAAGGTGGTGGACGCCAATAATGCGGCGGTGCAATATTACGGCTGGCCCCGGGATATTCTCAAGAAGATGTCGTTATTGGATATCAGCGTGCTTCCCGGCGAAACAATCGAGAAGTACTTCAAGACTCTTCTGGAAAAGGGAACAGGCCATATACAGACGCAGCACAAGATGGCCGAAGGCGAGATACGCGATGTAGAAATATACATAACAGTTATAAATGATGACGGATGCAAACTGTTCTTCAGTATTATACACGACATAACCGACCGCGTGCGGATGGAGAAATCCCTGCATTATTCACAAATAACCCTTGCGGAAAGCGAAGAACGGTTCCGCCAGATTTTCGAGTGCAACAGCGCGGCGGAACTTTTTGTTTCCGCAGATGATCGCAAAATCATGGATGCCAACGAGGCGGCCTGCCGCTTCTATGGCTGGGACCGCACCGAATTGCTGCGGATGAACCTTGCGGAAATCAGCACCATCGGGGAAGAGCGGCTTAAAGAACTGTTCCGGGATGTGCTGGCGGGAAAGCATCTTAAAATGGAATGCCGACATCGCCTGAAGTCGGGCCAGGTGCGGGATGTGGAAACCTATTTATCACACGTTGTAATTCAGCGCAAGGATTATGTTTTTATTATTGTGCATGACATCAGCGAGCGAAAAAAGGCTGAGGCCTCGCTGAATCTGGCCCAACGGGCCATGGATGCCACCGCAAGCGGCATTATCATCTGCGATGCGCAATTGCCGGACAATCCGATAATCTACATGAATACCGGATTTACAAAATTAACCGGGTACGGGGCGGAAGAATGTTTGGGTCGAAATCCCCGCTTCCTGCAAAACAGCGACCTGGACCAGCCGGGCCTGGCGGTCATGCGTGAGGCGATCAAGGCGGGGATGGCGACAATTGTTGAGATTCGGAATTATCAGAAAAATGGCGCAATGTATTGGAATGAAGTGCATATATCGCCGGTGCGCGACGCCCAGGGCCAACTGACGCATTTTCTGGGGATACAGGAAGATATTACGGAACGCAAAAAAAATGAGGCGCGCATTGATTACCTCGCCTACTTTGATCCGCTTACCGATCTTCCCAATCGCCAGTTGTTTTTGGACCGCTTGTGCAATGTGCTGGCGCTGGCCCACCGCTCGGGGCAATATGGCTCCATTGCGGTTATCGACCTGGATAATTTCAAAATCATCAACGATGCCGAGGGACTTGAAACAGGCGACGAACTTCTTAAGGAAATGGCCCGCCGCCTGCAAACCTGCCTGCGACAGGAAGACACACTGGCACGTTTCGGAGGCGATGAATTTGTGGTGCTGCTGCCCGGACTGGAAAACAACATGCAGATGGCGGCGCATGAAGTCCGCAATGTTATGGAACGCATCCGGCTTGCCGTGGCCGAGCCGATTGTCATTAAGGGACTTCCCCACCAGATAACAACCAGCATCGGTATCACGCTGTTTCCCAAGGGCGCGGAGTCCGCCGCCGATTTACTTCAGCAGGCGGACACCGCCATGTACAAGGCCAAAACCGCAGGTCGAAACGCGATTGCCTATTTCGAGCCGACGATGCAGATCGCGGTGCAGGAACGATTCCGGATGGAAAGTGACTTGCGCGCGGCGGTGGAACATGGCGATTTTGAAATGTTCCTTCAACCGCAGGTGGATACCGGCGGCTTGCTGGTCGGTGCCGAAGCGCTGATACGCTGGCGCAACCGCAATGGCGGATTGATTTCGCCCGACGCATTTATTCCCCTGGCGGAGGAGACGGGGCTGATCGTTCCCATGGGCGAATGGATGATGGCCCAGGCCTGTGCGGCGATTGCCCGCCTGTCGCGTGCGGGAAGGGAAATCCGCATAGCGGTGAATGTGAGTCCGCGGCAATTCCGGGTAAGGAATTTCAAGGAGCGCATTGCACGGATTCTTACCGAGACAGGCATCAAACCCTCGCTGCTGACACTGGAAGTGACGGAGGCTGTTATTTTTGACAGCTTTGTCAACGCCCTTGAAGCCATGCGGGAAATAAGGGAACTGGGTGTGACCTTTTCCATTGATGATTTTGGCACGGGCTATTCCTCCCTGAGCTATCTGAAAAAGATGCCGGTTTCGGAATTGAAAATTGACCGGTCATTCATACAAGATGCGCCCGGCAACCCCAATGACGCGGCGCTGGTGGAGGCAATTATCGCGGTGGCCCTTCACCACAACCTCCATGTTGTGGCGGAGGGAGTGGAAACACAGGAACATGTGGACTTTTTGAATGCCCGCGGCTGTCCGTTGTTTCAAGGCTATTTCTTTGGCCGTCCGATTCCGGCGGAGGAATTTCTGACAAAATTCCTGCCCTCTTCCACCATCGAGGGGGTCTGCCAATAAATCTGGCGTCGGGTCAAATCGGATTGCGTCAGGTGGCGTTGGCGCTATCAAAACGCGAGTTGCGACGATGGAAACATTCACCCCGCCAAAAAAAATGGCAGACCCCCATCGAGGTGTGATGCGTCTTTGTTACCCGCATTCCGCACATAATCCACGGCATGCCATGGGTGACGGGTTGAATTCCAACTCAACCCCCGGACAAGCATTTTCCTCCGGAAATTTATGGCCCGCCGAAAGTGTCATGCATACCCTTATTGATTTGGTCATCAACGAGATTATTTGATATCACCAGCCTCGCTGCATATAATATCCACAGGGGCAAGTTTGGCGGATTCAAGACCCTCGGTGTGGGCAAGGACGCACAGTGTTGGTAAATGCGCGGGGCATTGGTTAGGCAGTTCTTTTTCATTTGCGCCAGTCGGGTCAGGATTAACAAGATGGGGTGGCCGCTATGTCTGAGTTATCCAATGAATCAGAGGAACTTCAAGCGTTCAGTGCGTCGCCGGCATTTGGCGGCGAGGACGTTTTCCTGCAAATATTTATGGGGTCGGCGGCGGTGACGTTGATTCTGGACCCTGCCGACGGGCATATTCTGGAAATTAATCACGCCGCGGCCCGGTACTATGGATCAAGTGCGGAGGAAATGCGTGCCAGACACCTGGGTGACCTTAGCAAGAGCGTACCCCGGGAAGTTCTGATGGAGCGGCTGGGCCGCGCGTCGCGAGGGGAATCAACTTTTTTCCAAACCCAACATACCCGTGCGGACGGCCAGACCAGGGATGTCATTACGTTCAACTCACCGGCGCGGGTGAATGGCCGACTTTTGATTATCTGCGTGGTACAGGACATTTCCAAGCAAAAACAGGCTGAACAGGAAATGCTGGTGGCACAAAGTGCGGCGAATGAGAGTGCCGGGCGATTCCAACGGTTTTTTGATGAAAACAGTGCGGTTAAACTGATTATTGATCCGACGGATTTGCGTGTGGTGGACGCCAACGACGCGGCAGTGCGCTATTACGGATGGTCGCGTGAGGTGCTGAAAACAAAGTATATAACCGACTTGAGTCTTCAGTCCGACGAGGAAATTCGGGAGAATTGCGGGGCTTCGCTGGAGAAAGGCGCGGGGTATGGGCGGGGGCGGCACAAGCTGGCCAATGAGGAAATAAGAGAGGTGGAGTTATATAGTACGGTAATAATAGAAGGGGATCGCAGACTGCTGGTGGAGATTGTCCATGACATAACCGAATGCTTGCTGGCGGAAAAATCGCTGCATTATGCGCGGATATCTCTGGCGGAAAGCGAGGAGAGATTCCGCCAGATTTTTGAATGCAACAGTGCCGCGGAAATTTTTATATCCACCACTAACGGCCAGATTATGGATGTGAATGCGGCGGCGTGCCAGTTCTATGGCTGGAATCGCAGCGAAATGCTGCACATGAATCTGGCCGGCCTGTCCACAGATAACCCGGCCGGACTTCAAGAACTGATCCGTGACGTTATGGCGGGCAAGCGGACAAAGGTGGAGTGTCGCCATAGGTTGAAATCCGGGATGGTGCGGGATGTGGAGGCCTATTTATCGCCAATTTCCATCCGTGGAAGCGACTATATGTTCATTATCGTTCTTGACATCAGCGAAAGAAAAAAGGATGAGATGTCATTGAACCTCTCGCGGCGAGCTCTGGAGGCGACCACCGATGGCGTTATCATAAGTGATGCGCAATTGCCTGGGAATCCAATTATTTATGCCAATACCAGCTATGAACAAATAACCGGATATTCGCGCGATGAATGTATCGGGCGCAATTCATGGTTTTTGCACAATGGCGATGTGGATCAGCCGGATATTGCCAAAATGCAGGAAAATGTGCGGGCGGGAAACCCGGTAACCGCGGAGGTGCGCAATTACCGCAAAGATGGCAGCGTTTTCTGGAATGAGGTGCATATCTCGCCGGTGTGGGATGCCAAGGGAACGCTCACGCATTTTGTCGGAATTCAGCAGGATATTACGGAACGCAAGCTGGCCGATGTACGCATTAATTATCTGGCTCTGTTTGATTCGCTTACCGATCTGCCCAATCGGCAGTTGTTTCTGGATCGCCTGACCCATACACTCGCAATGACAAAACGCTCCGGGCAGTATGGTGCGATTGCCTTCATGGACCTGGACAATTTCAAAAATATCAACGATGCGGATGGACACAATGCCGGTGATCAACTGCTTAAGGAAATGGCCCATCGCCTTAAGAGTTGCCTGCGGCAGGAGGATACCGCGGCCCGGCTGGGCGGAGATGAACTTGTGATACTTCTGCCGAGACTCGGCGATGACATGCCTGCGGCTGCCCAGGAAGCCAGCAATATTATGGCCAGGGTGCGGCTGGCAGTGGCGGAGCCGATTGTGGCTGGCGAAATGCATAACAATTGTATGACGGCGAGCATTGGCATTTCATTGTTTCCCAAAGGACAGGAGACCGCCGACGATTTACTCCAGCAGGCGGACACCGCCATGTACAAGGCCAAAGCCGCGGGCCGAAACGCGATTGCCTATTTTGAACCGGCCATGCAGATTGCGGTACAGGATCGCTTGCGCATCGAACGCGATTTGCGCCAGGCGATGATCAATGGAGAGATTGAAATGTTCCTTCAGCCGCAGGTGGATGCCGCCGGCTTGCTGGTGGGAGCCGAAGCGCTTATTCGCTGGCGCAACCAGAAAGGCAATTTGATATCACCGATGTCCTTTATTCCCGTGGCGGAGGAGACCGGACTTATTGTGCCCATGGGCGAACAGATGATATTACAAGCGTGTGAGGCGATCGCCCGTCTGCATCAGGCCGGAAGAGCGGTTCGCATAGCGGTAAATGTGAGTCCGCGCCAGTTCCGGATGCGCGATTTCAAGGACTGTATCGAGAAAATTCTTGTACAGACCGGCATAAATCCCGCCCTGCTGACACTGGAAGTGACCGAAGCCATTATTTTCGACAGCCTGATTGATGCCATAAAGGCGATGCGGGAGATTAAGGAATTGGGTGTGACTTTTTCCATTGATGATTTCGGCACAGGGTATTCTTCGCTTACCTATTTGAAAAAGATGCCGGTTTCGGAATTGAAAATTGACCGTTCGTTCATTCAAGATGTGCCGGGAAATCCGAATGACGCGGCGCTGGTGGAGGTGATTTTGGCCGTGGCCCGTCTGCATAACCTTCAGGTTGTGGCGGAGGGGGTGGAAACACAGCAGCATGTGGACTTTTTGCGGCATCGCGGTTGCCAGACGTTTCAGGGTTATTTTTTTGGCCGCCCCATTCCGTCGGAAGAATTTCTGACAAAATTTCTGTCGCCCGCAACCAGCGACGTGTGATGTAAATTTACACGGGATAAAATGCCGGTTTGTGAGTTAAGTCGTCATTTGACGTTCCACACCAGGCAAGCCCACGTTTATATGCGTTTAATTTGTGGTGTGCCCATTTTTGTCGGGATTGGCAAAACTGCTTGCAGAACAGGGGTTTGTGCTCTTATGAAGATAACGTTGCCGAACCAAAGCGGGTGAGGACACCCGCGCTCCCAGGGGCGTGCCTGTCGGCACGCATGTACTTTTTCAAGTTCCCGATAAAAACGGGCACACCCTTAATTTGTGGCGGGAACCTGTGGCGATGTGCCGTTTTCATTTCGGCGTTAAAATGAATTCATGTCTGAAGGTTTAAATCCATCACCCGTACCCGCGGTCACCATCGCCACAAAGGTGGTCCGTCGATTGCAGGAGGCCGGCTTCGCCTCCTACTTCGCCGGCGGATGTGTTCGTGATGGACTTATGGGCCGGATGCCGAAAGATTACGACATTGCCACGGCCGCCCACCCCAATGATG
>JAJYPG010000063.1 GCA_021795535.1 Planctomycetota bacterium | reverse complement strand
CCGAATTCCCTGCCGATAAAGTCCCGCACCTTGCCCAACGCCTCCTGGCTGATGTTTTGCGAGTCCGTACGCATGTAGGTAATCAGGCCGACGGAGCCTTGTCCAGGCAATTCCACGCCTTCGTAAAGCTGCTGTGCGGTACGCATGGTGCGCTGGGCACCAAACCCCATCTGATTGCTGGCCGCCTGCTGAAGCGTGCTGGTGCTGAATGGGCCGGGTGGCCGCGATGTGGAAGGTTTGGTGATAAGGGAACGGACGAAATAACTGTAACCCTTTTGGCTGCGTGCGGCGATATTTCCCGTTATTCGCGTGAGCATTTTCGCCGGGCCGCGCATCGGAATGCCACGCGGGCCGTTGGAGCCGTCGTTTTCCACGGTGATCTGGGAAATTTGCTCCAGGCCGACGGCCGCGGCGGCGAGTCGCGCGTCATCCACATTTTTTGGATCAAATCTGCGACCATCAAATTCAACCAGATCCGCCCGGAAGGATCTATTTTCCCCCAGCCAACTTCGTTTTTGCTGACCGGAGGGACCGGCAGTGGGGGCGGGTGCGGAATCGGTGCCATCGTCGGCCACATCTTCTTCATCGCCCAGCAGAAATTCTCGCCATTGCCGCCCGAGTTCGTCGGAACGGAGCATATCTGTGGTGAAAAAAGCTTGAAGTTTCCAGTATTCCTCGGGAATAAAGGCGGAAATTTCCTTTTCCCTGTCCACAATTACTTTTACCGCCACGCTTTGTACACGTCCTGCGGAAAGTCCGCGGGCAACTTTTTTCCAAAGAAGCGGAGACACCTTGTAGCCGACCAGACGGTCCAGAATACGCCGCGCCTGCTGAGCGTTTACTTTGTCCTGGTCGATGCGACGGGGATGTTCAAACGCTTTAAGAATCGCGGTTTTTGTAATTTCATTAAAGACCACACGCTGAACGTCATCATCGGTCAGGTCCAGGGCATGACGCAAATGCCACGCAATGGCTTCCCCTTCCCGGTCCAAGTCGGTGGCCAGATAGACCCGCCGCGAATTTTTGGAGGCGGCGCGCAATTCTCCGATAATTTTCTTCCGGGTGACCAGAATTTCGTATGTTGGCTCAAAATTATTTTCAATATCCACGCCTATGTCTTTTTTCGGAAGGTCTCGCACATGCCCCATGGAGGCTTTTACAATAAAGTTCTCGCCCAGGTATTTGTTAATGGTCTTGGCCTTGGCTGGCGATTCCACAATGACCAGTGCCTTGCCGGTTTTGTTGATGTTTTTTGGTTTTACAGCCATATTGTATTGATCCCTTAAGTTCGCGACTTCTCCGTCTATTTTCCTGCCATGCGGCGTTCGGTCCGCAGACACCGTTTTCGCCAAGCCGGTGCCTGTTCTATAGTTACGTTACCGGTAAAAAGTCGCACCGGGAAAAACGCCCCCCCGCCAACCCCCAATGTGAATTTCGGTTCAATGGGGCTTGAAACGCAAACAATTATGGGCGATTATGGGCGATTCAAGTTCTCCGGTGGCCGCTATTCTTGTCCGCCTCTTTTCCACAATTACACGGGAAAGGCGATATATTCTTCTATTACTGCGAATTAGCTCGCAATAACAACCATTAAGAATAGCAGGCAGTGGCACTGCTCACAACCTTATCGTGCTTTGCGGCACCAAATAAATAGACGTGGAATAAGAGCTATTTTCCCCTTCCATGTGAAAATTATGCCTTCTTCACACAAAACTGGATTTTTTCTCACCATGTCATAATGGTCAGCGTATAGTTATTCAGACGGTAATGCCGATGAAGTTTATAGACCTTCATCGGCTTTGGAAACCTGCTGCGGATTTTCACCGCGGATTTTGGAAAGGGGGCAGTATATGCCTGCGATTAATGGCCCCGCGCTACTCGACATAAATACGCAAAAAGACCTGTTCCGCCCGGACGGGAGCTATGCGCTGCATATTGGCGTGACATTTCCCAAAGCCATCGCCCGGCTTTTTTCCTGGCTTGCGGATGTACACTACCCCATTATCAGTACCCGCCTGCATACGGTGGCCCAGTTGGATCCGGCCCATCGCAACCCGGTATGTGCGCCGGGAACACCGGGCTATGACAAACTGCCTTGTACCATTTTACGAAATCATCTGGAGCTTCCAACAGATTGTGGGACAGATTTACCCGTGGAGGGATTCAACAGCGCACAGCAGTATATTTTTGATCTGCCAGATGCCAATCCGTTTGACTCTCCACGTCTTGATCGATTGCTTTCCGAAACCGAGGCAGGCCTCTGGATTGTGGTGGGCGGGCCATTGGAATCTTCACTGCGTATGGCCGTTCTCGGATTGTTGCAGCGACGGCAAAAGGTCGCCATTGTGAAGGAATGTGTCGGCCAGAAAGATACCTACGAAGGTGAAATGACCTTGCTACAGTTGGAAAGCAAAAATATAGACTGGCTTACAGTGGAGCAGACCATCGAACGCTTCACTCCCAAGCTGCGGATTGTGCGGTCCGGCGTTGTGGCCCGCAGCCGCCGCCAGCGGCGAATGAAAGTATTGCCGCCCTATCGCAGTGGTAGCCGCCCTAATGCCAATTCCCCCCGTTTCCGTATTTCCGGCGCATAAAAGTATGGAAGGGGATAGGCGTGACAATATTGCAGAGTACGCCGTAATAAAACGACTGGTTTTCTGACTCCTGCCGCCGGAATTATTCGTGCCGCGGCTTGCACAGGGCCAGTCGCCCCGCCTGTCGCCCCGCCACTTGGGATAACCAGGCCGTGTAAAGGGTCTTGCACACCTGACCGATGTATACCGGTGTGCGGCTTGAGCAAATCGCATAAAACCCGCCGATCCGTTATTATTTCATCAGCCGAAAGGAAGAACGTCTCGCGACCGGGGCGAAGGATCACAATGGTCCACGGCGCGATAATCAGGAAATGATTCATGGCACTTGTACGCGACAATATTCTGGCAATGACCGGCTATACTCCCGGCGAGCAGCCGCTGGACACCAATGTCATAAAACTCAACACCAATGAAAATCCGTATCCTCCTTCGCCACGCGCGCTGGAGGCCATAGCCGCGATCACTCCGGAACAGCTTCGTCGCTATCCGAGTCCCGATGGCCTGGCATTTCGCCATGCCGCGGCCGATGTTCACGGTATTTCACCAGACATGATTCTGACCACCAATGGGGGCGATGAATTGCTGGCGATGGTGTTTCGCGCGTGCGTGGGCCAGACTGATCGGGTTGCCTATCTGGATCCGAGTTATTCGCTGTATCCGGTTCTCTCGGCGATGCAGGCCGCCCGACAGGTTGTGCTGCCCTATCAGGTAACCGGGACAACATGGGAATTGCCACGGGAAATATTCCAACTGAATGCCAGGCTGCTGCTTATTGTGAACCCCAACGCACCATCCGGCACCTTGACCGAGCCGGACACTTTGGCACGGGTCATCGGCAGTTTTTCAGGTCTGGTGCTTATTGACGAAGCATACGTCAATTTCGCTTCGCACAGCGCGCTGGCTCTGGTAAGCAGGTTCCCCAATCTTGTGCTGCTGCGTTCAATGTCCAAGGGATATGGTTTGGCGGGCCTGCGTTTTGGTTATGCGATCGGACAGCCGGAAATTCTGCGTCAACTTTATAAGGTGCGCGACAGTTACCCATGTGATGCTTTGTCCATCGCCGCCGCCACTGCCGCCATTAAAGATCAGTCCTACGCCCGCAGTACGTGGGAACGGGTCAAAACGGAACGGAGCTGGATGACGCGGGAGCTTGCGTCCCGGGGCTTTGCCATTCCGGAAAGTCACAGTAATTTTGTTCTGGCCCGGGTGCCCGCGGGCACCGATGCGAAAACACTTTACGAACAGTTGAAAGCCCGCAATATTCTGGTGCGCTATTTTGCCCTGCCGGGCTTGACGGATAAACTTCGCATAACCATTGGCACCGCAAATCAGAACCGTGCGCTGCTGGGCGCACTAAGCGATCTGCCGACGGAGGCGGCGCAGGTTCATTGATTGTTTCACAGAATGCGAACTATATTTTTGAGTATGCATATATCATTATTTAATCAGATAACTTTCAGCGGAGCACCCCATGGCCGACATCGAACCAACCCCGCAGCGTAAGGCAAAACTCTCGCGTAAAACCCGCGAGACGGATATTTCTCTGGAAATAAATCTCGATGGATCCGGGCAGGCACAGGTGCATACCGGGGTGGGCTTTTTTGACCATATGCTGGACCATCTGGCGCGCCACAGCCTGTGCGATCTGACCATTTCCGCCAAGGGCGATCTGCATATTGATGGCCATCACACGGTGGAAGATGTCTCTCTGGTATTGGGGAGTGCCATTAAAGAGGCTTTGGGCGACAAGCGCGGCATAAACCGCTATGGCTGGGCCAGCGTGCCCATGGAAGATTCTCTGGCGAATGTAGCCCTGGATTTTTCCGGACGACCCGCGTTTGTGTTCAATGTTCGTTTTCCCACGCCAAAAATTGGCGACTTTGATGTGGAACTCGTGCCGGAGACCTTGCGATCTCTGGCTAACACCGCAGGCATGAATCTGCATATTAACGTTCCCTACGGCACCAACAGCCACCATATTGCCGAGGGCATTTATAAAGCGCTGGCCAAAGCGTTGCGTCAGGCGGTGACGCTGGATCCGCGCGGCACAGGCATACCAAGTACCAAAGGCGTCCTGTAAGGGTCTGCCCGATTTCAATTGTGAGGCGAGCGGAGCATATACTTTACGCAGCAATTGATGCAACATTCAGGCGGTGGCGAAGGAATTGCGTCTGGAAAGGAACCGAGGGGTTGCCCATAAACCACAACTGATTATGCTATGGCACATGAAACACTCACCGATACTTCACCGCGTCACGCTGTTCATGCTGGCATTGGTGCTTGCCGGAACTTTAACGGGCTGTAAATCATTTGGTCCATTGCGCATTGAATCCGTAAAAAATAATGGCAAAGCGGAACTTCGTCCCCAGTTCACCACCGCTTATTACCGTGTAAGCCGTGATGGCACCTATTACTTTTATATGGAAACAACATCTCCCGCCAAACAGGGCCGCCCCATTCGCCAGATTGCACTGATTCGGGTTTTCTGGAAGCCGGTACCGGGAGTCACGTCCATACTACCCACCGCCATCAACGCAACATTTCGCTATATCGTTATTACCCCTTCCGGTGCGGGCATTTATTCGGGGGCCGGATTCATCCGTATCCATAACAGCCGCCACGCCCGCGTGATGCACGCATCAATTGTGGCTGGGGATCTGCAACTGATTTCCTCCAGCGGCTATTTTCACGATCCGCTCGGTCCGGCCCACATCACGGGTGATTTTCAGGCCATTCGGTCCAAAGCCAAAACCATCACACTTACTTTACGTGCCCGGCGTCAATTCTTCCTGAAAACCTTTCAGATGCGTCCGCGTAATCATTGATACATTGATATGAAATGATAAACCAATCCAAGGGATGGGGATTGCGCCGCATGGATGATCTCCCGTCATGCCATCGGTCGGATATCTTTAACGCGTTGGCATATTCTCATGCCGGACGGACTTTTGCCCACGATTCCATTGATCAATCATTCACAGGCTCGCAGCCCATCCAACTTCAGCATAAAATTGCCATCTGACCGGAGTTTTTTTGAGGTATTCCAGTTATGTCGACTTCAACCCCACCCGCCCATCTCTGGCTAGTGCGTCATGGCCAGACGGACTGGAACGCCCAGCGCCGAATTCAAGGGCACACCCCCACTGAACTTAACGTCACTGGCCGGGCGGAGGCTCTTATGCTCGCCAACTGGTTTGCCGACCGCGCATTTTCCGCCATCTGGTCCAGCGATCTGCCGCGTGCCCGACAAACCGCTGAGATCATCGCCACCCGACACAACCTTGCGGTACAAACATCTGTGGAACTTCGCGAGCGTGAACTTGGTGCATTTGAAGGAAAAACATGGGATGAAGTCCGCCAACTGCGCAGCGAACTGACCGGGGAACCCATGCAAAACGGCGATCTGGCGGATTGGACCGGTATCCCTGGCGTGGAAGCTGATGTCGTACTTTGGCAACGCGTTTGCCGTCAGCTTACGGCCATTGCGCAAAAGCATACCGGGAATGTGCTGGTGATTAGCCATGGCGGCGTTATTAAGCACACCATTTGTCATGTTCTGGGGCTACCCGCGGGCAGTCCACGCCGCTTTCCACTTTCCAATGGAATAACCGCGGTTCTAACCTTGCGGACCGACGGCTTTTATTTGCAAAGCCTGCTGGATATCGGACTGCTGGCCGGGGCTGCCGAATCAGCCGATACGGCACAGGCACCTTCGGCCTGAATCAATCGGAATGACAGCCCGATGAATTGGGAATTCCCCTTAAATTCATGTTTGGCCAAGGGAATCTGAATGTAGGAAGCCCCCCTTTTTCCGTGAGATTGCCGCGAATTACCGAATATTACCAACCAGACTTTTGTGATTCCTACTGATCGCCGCACCAGTCCGTTACAGGGCGTAACATTATTTACGCGGTTCTACCGGGTAAAAGTGCAAAGCCACCGCTGGGACTCGAACCCAGGACCTATGCTTTACGAAAACATCGCTCTACCAGCTGAGCTACGGCGGCATCTGAGGCGTTTTTCCCGGCAAATACCGTGTTTTTGTCGGAATTTGCAGGGTTTAGTGTTGGCATCATACCATCGGCTTTGTGTCCGGCCAAGTCCGCTGAATTACGGCTTAACAATTCAGCTTGGCAAGGCGACCGGCAACGCGGATGATATAATCCATTGAGTTCGCAAAGTAGAAAGATTCGGAGTTTGCCCCCTTATGAATTCCCAAATACTCACCGCCCCCTCCGCGTCCAGCCGCAATCCACGGATAAAACCCGGAGCAGAAAATGCCCGCTTTTTCAACCGCGACCTTAGCTGGCTGGACTTCAATTACCGGGTTCTTCATGAGGCGCTTAACCCCCGCATTCCCCTGCTGGAGCGTGTCAACTTTCTCGGTATTTTT
>JAJYPG010000062.1 GCA_021795535.1 Planctomycetota bacterium | reverse complement strand
AATTACACCGCGCAGCCGCCCATAGCCAGGACCTGCGGGCAGTTTTACCCGCAGCCACGCGGGCTTGCGACCCGAGGCCATAAACTCCGGCTTACGGCTTTCCATAACCGGCAGGGAAACACCGCTTTTTTCTGTTCTGATCATTGTTCCAGGCTCATACGCGGGCGGCTAATCAAAAAAGGGCACTCTCCGGTCAAGCGAACCAACGCCTCGGCCAGAAACAGATTATAGCCGATTTCCCGCCCGATGAAACAAGCTCCAAACCGCGGGCCTGTCAGGAAGATTATTTCGGCTCCATTCCTAATCCCGGCTTGCGCCGACTTCATCGCCCGCCGCCGGAATTTCGTTCTGAGCGAGATGTTTGTCTCCATGGCGACCAAAAAACAGGTAGTACAGATAAATATTGACGCCCATTACACCCGCATATAAAAGAAATGGCATTTCTATGGCCGAAAGGTCAAACAAATATCCGGTGCAAATCATGGCACCTGATGCGGCCGAAAGTCGCGTTACCTGATTCAGGGCCAACGCCCGGCCCATGCTATCGCCTTCCACGCGGCTGACCAGGGCGGTTTGCTGCGCGGGCAGCGCGGCGATGCGTAAAGAAGGGGTAATAAGATAAATAAGCAGGCCGATTTCCAGATTATGCCAGAAGGCCATAACCACCAGCAGCACGGTCCCCAGCGCCCGGGTGAATGTGACACTGCGCACAAAACCGAGTCGCCGCTCCAGTACCGGGGCGGCAAGCAGGGCGATGGCCCCCAAAACGCTGGCAATGGCTGTGTAAATGGCCATGCGCGATTTTGGGGTGTGGTAAACAATAACAAAAAACGGAATCAGGAAAGGAGTGACAAGTCCCTGGCTCAGGCCATTGAGCGCGCCGGTGATACTGAAATGCCGAATCGCCTGATTGGACTTCTTGCGCGTGACCGTGGATGCCGCGGTTGGCTCTGGTGTCGGGGGAATCTGTATTTTCAGAACAACCAGAGTACCGGCGAGAGAAATAATACCCGCGACCAGAAAGGTGTCACGTACGGAAAAATAATGAACCAGCATGGCTCCGCCGGCTCCGGCAAGGCCGCTGAGGAAGGCAAGACGTGAATAGTAATGCGTGCGATTTTCCGGAGTGGAAATCCGCGCGATGACCGCGCTTTGCACCGGTTGTGCCGCACCGCCTACGCCGCCACCAATCAGCGAACCGGTGGCGGCGAAACCACCTACCATCGCCGCCAGCAGCAGCATTGGAAAAGACTGGTTGCCCCAGACCATCAGCGCGCTGATGGGAACCATAAGACCGGTGAGAATCAGCGTTCCTTTCTGACTCCACCGGTCCGCCAGATGTCCCGCCGCCACGGCCAGCGCCGCGGTGGAAAGCACGCCAACCACATAAAGCGAACCCAACGCCAGAGAGCTTTCCCGCAGCGTATGAAGCACCAGATAAGGGAGGGCCACAATTATCATTCCCCCGGCAATGCTGCGCGACACGCGAAATAGAATCAGCAGCAGCAGTGGCCATTTCCCCAGCGGGACGGGCGGTTGAACATTATGGTCCAAAGAGGTGGGGTCCGTGGTTTGGCTCGTCATACGACGTTTATAATAGCACACGCAAGGCGGATTGTTGAATTATGCTGCCGACGGTTATGCGGGCGAGGCTGTTTTTCAGGGTGGCCGTCGAAATTTTCTATTAAGGGCCTAAATTCAAAGCCACGACGTGCCCCCACAAAGTAAAAGCGGCTGGAAACAGCCACGATCCCAGGGCCGCCTGAAAAAATTGGCAGCCCAAAATATGCCGAAAAGCCATTCGCATTTGGCCGCGAGACTGCGTGCATTTATGATTCCGCTTAATATTTGCGTTTTCGGAAAGGATACCCCGCAAATGGTGGACCCCGCAGCCAACAATTCCGTTCAAGCGTCCACAACCGCGGGTGCGGCCAAAGGCGAAAAGTTTGTTCGTCACGCAAATTTAATGTCGAAATTGACCTTTTTGTCGCGTATTTCCGGATTGCTGCGTGATAAAGCGTGTGGTTATTTTCTGGGTGTGGGCACAACCTGGTCGGCCTTCTGGATAGGGTTTCAATTCCCAAACCTGTTTCGCCGCGTTTTTGGCGAGGGAGCGCTTACTGCGGTTTTTTTGCCCGTTTACACGCGTGTGCGTGAGGAATCCGGACAACAGGCCGCAACCAGCCTGGCGCGCAGCGTGCTGACGCTGCTGGCGGTTTTGTTGACGGTTATTGTTGCACTGGGCGAAGTTGTGGTGATTCCCATTGCCCTGTCGCATGGGGTATTGGCCAACAATCGGCTGGCCGCGGCCATGGTGGCCATCATGCTTCCCTATTGTGTGTATGTCTGTCTGGTCGCACTCCTTGGCGCCATGGCTGCGGCTCATGAACGCTTCGCCGCGCAGGCCATTATGCCCATGGTGGTGAACGGCGCGATGATTCTGGCCGCGGTTATTCCCGTCGCGTTATGGACGCGGCATTATCCACTGGATCGGCGGATTGTCTGGCTGGCGGTAGCTGTTCTGGCGGCCGGTCTGATTCAGTTTTTTCTGATGATGATGGCGGTGCGGCGGGCGGGCCTGCACTTCACCGGCGGCTGGCGGCTTTTTGATCCGGCTTTTGCGGGTATGGTTCGGCCCGCGGTGGGGTTGATTGCCCGCCGCATGTTTCCCATGATTCTGGGGCTTTCCGCCGTGCAGTTCAATACGTTTCTGGATTCACAGATTGCCTGGTGGTTTTCCCCGGATGGTCACGGCGGCCACACGCACTTCCTGCTTTTCGGAATGCTCATACACGTCCCAATGCTCGCGGGGGCATTGGGGAAACTTTCAGTGGCACAGCGCATTTATCTGCTGCCGGTGGGAATTTTTGGCGTGGCGACGGCGACGGCGGTTTTTCCGCAACTTTCTCGTGCCGCAATCAGGCGGGATATGAATGAAGTAAAACGGCTGATGCGCGCGGCAATCACAAAAAGCCTGTTTTTGAGCCTGCCAGCCACAGTGGGAATGATTGTTATTGCTCACATGCTTATTTCCGCCATTTATCTTGGTGGCCGGGTGAATGGGGCGGATGTGGCCCGTGCAGTCTGGGCGGCGCGGTGGTTTTGCGTGGGTATATGGGCTTTTGAGTTGCAGATGATTCTGGTACGCGTGTTTTATGCAATGGACGACGCCATTACGCCCATGAAAATTTCCGCCGCCATGGTCCTGCTGAATATCACATTGAATTTAAGTTTAATCTGGCTGATGCGGGAAGGGGGAATTGCCGCCAGCACCAGTATTTCCGCAGCGGTTCAGTGTCTGGTGCTGTTGCTGCTGCTGCGCCGCCGTCTGGGCTTGCTCGGCCTTAAAACGCTGACGCCGCATGTTTTGCAAACCCTGGGCATAACCGCCGCGATGGCCGCCAGCGCAATCATTGTTAATGTGTTGCTTTGCCGGATAACGCTCCTTGGACCCGTGTACAGCCTGCCCGCGGTGGCCGTGCGACTGGCACTGGTGCTTTTGGTGGCGGTGCTTGTGTTCACACTTTCCGCCCGTATGCTGAAAATGGAAGAATTGAGACAAGCCCCCCTGATTGGCCGATTCGCGCGGTGGTGAGTTGGAACGGTCAGCAATAAAATGTGTAATCGTGCCGGCCACGGCCAGATGATGCAAATTGGAATGAGATGCGGATATGACAGACACAAAAGCCACGCCAGCCGGGACGAATGAAGCCAGGCATACGCGTCCTGAACCATTGTGGGTTCCGGTATGCACAACGCTTTTCGCGTGCGGCATTTACATGTTGCTGCCGCCAAGCCTTCTGCTGGGCATGAAGTGGCTGCTGCCCGGCATTCTAATTCCGCTGCTGGCACTGTGGATCGTGCTGTATTACCGAAAACTCTACAAGGCCACGCATGTTGTGGGCCACTGTGTTACCGGCGTGCTTACGTTGTTTGTCGCATCGGCCCTGGCGGTACTGGTCTATTCCCTTCCCCGCCACACCGAAACCGCCAGTGTCATGCTTGCGTCCGGTTCAATTTTATGGGCGACCAATATTGTGGTCTTCGCGCTATGGTATTGGCGGCTGGATGCCGGCGGGCCGCACGCACGGGCATTGCGCGGCAGACACGAAGAGGGATGTTTTTTATTTCCGCAGATGTTGCTTCCCGCGGGTAAAGGCGCGGCGTGGTCGCCACGTTTTCTTGATTATCTTTTTCTGGCGTTCAACACCAGCACGGCATTTTCACCGACGGACACGGCCATTCTGTCGCGCTGGGCAAAGGTGCTGATTATGCTGCAATCCATCATTTCTCTGGGGCTTGTGGCGCTGGTTGTGAGTCGGGCAATTAATATTATCTGAATCAGGCCAATGGGTTATTGGGCAGACCCTCACGCCGTTTCCCGTCGATTTTTCCATCCGCTGGAATATCCGAGATGCCCCAGATCATGCAGCAGACCAATCACCGGCAATAGCCACCACAGGCCAGTCAGGCCATTGGCGCTCCAGTTCATGGCCAACTCGTAACCCAGCGTGGTCGTGGGCAGGAAAACAAATCCCAACAAGGGAAATAATATGCCATGAAAAGCCCTCTGCGGATAAGCGGAGAACAACCAAAGCAAAACCAGCACCACCCGCGGCCAGAAGAACCCGAAAAGTATAAGAAAACACCCCATACATTCACCCGCTTTCTATCATGTAAGCATAGCAGGTATCGCGCAACACAGCCAGGATCAACACAATCGCCCGCGTGTGACCATGTAGTTAAACTGGGTATTCACTTGGCCAACCACGCGCTACTGCTTGTGGAACAAGATTAAATACAATAAGGCTGAATTGACCGGAACCGCTATTTATTGATAGGTTTTATCCGAAACATTGCCCGAAACATTCCGAAACATCGGCAATTTTCACTTCTGACAGGCATGGCCGATATTGCCGGAGCCGATCCGGGCAGCCATTTTGGCGATGGGGAAGGCGGTGCGTTGAAGATAAGGATAGATGTTGACAAATAGCTTATTAGATATATCGTGCCCAACATCGGTGGTCTATGAGATGTGCAGATTGAATCGCGAATCCATACGTTAGCGCACCTCAGTCAAGTCGATACACGCGGATGAGTTTTTCTAGAACTTTTTGAGGCGTGCTATTACTGATTCCAAGGACTTTGAAGTCGATTTCTCGTCGCGCATTCGGGCGACGAAATCAAAGACAACGGATCGACGACATCGCGCTCAAAGTGAACTTATCCTACCCGTATATTGCAAATTTCGAGACACCGTAGGTTAGAAATTCATATAAACGCATTCCACCATGCGACGCTTGCTTTGACCGCCCGCAGAATTGTTCGGCAAATTGAATTCCGCCACACGCCATCCGCGACGTGCAATGAGATCATCGTACAGCGGATGATGGTACATGCTTATCATAAATTTCCCTTCCGACGCCAACACCTTGGCGATAAGTTCCTGATGCTGTGGGAGAGACATTTCGTAGGCACCATATTCATTGGTAGACTGCCGCGTTTCATGGACATACGGCGGGTCCAGATAGAACAGGGTATTTGATCCGGCCTGACTGGTTATTACCTCAACGGCTGGGCGGTTGAGAATAACAACGTGGCGCAGGCGTGCATGGATCAGCGACAATCCGTCCACGGTCCCTGACCATGCCGAAGCCTGCTCATTCATTCGGCGACGGGTGCGATTTCTGGTATTATAAACTATTCAGCTAGCACATAACCGCGTTGCCGACGCCGCCTGAAAGCGGTCAAGATAGCTTGGCCATTTGCTTGGCCTTTTTGGGCGATAAATCGCGAGTTTCGGCGAACGCTGACGGTGAATTGGCTGGGCAAGCCGACGATCAGCAAACCCTTACAAACAAGGGCTTTTCGCATGATTTACCGGGTAAAACTGAATTGCGCCCGACAGGGATCGAACCTGTGACCTGTGGTTTAGGAAACCACCGCTCTATCCAACTGAGCTACGGGCGCTCGATGGAAAGTATAACGCAAAATGCGGGACGATACCGCACGGGAATGACTTAATGCCAGTGGTCGGGCGCGGCAATTTTTCCGGACGGGGCGGAAAGTGGCTATTTTTGGCTTAAAATACATTCCAAAAATGCGTTCGACGAACTGACGAAATGCGGCTGAGGACAGCCGCGCTCCCAGAGGCCCGGAAAAATTGCCACGCCCCAGTGACCCGTGACCAGGCTTTTGCACGCCCCGTAAATCAATCCTCGTGCAGGCATTTTCGCAAGAAATGCCGACCAGTCAGGTCCGGACCATTTTCCGCTCCATATCCAACATGCGCTGTTTGGCCCGCACGCCGCCAAATCCGGAAAATCCGGTCAGCTTTCCATCTTTACCCACCACCCGATGGCATGGAATTAACACTGGCCAAGGGTTGCGTCCCAACGCAGCGCCCACCGCCCGGGCCGCCCGTGGACGACCAATCTTCGCCGCAAGTTGGCCGTAGGTAAGCGTGCCGCCAGGGCGTATTTTCAGCGTTTCCCGCAGCACAAGCCGATCAAAGGCGCCCACCGCAGACCAATCCAGAAAGGCAACGATTTCCTGCGGCGTGCCAACGTTTTTGACCATGAGCGTTCTTTTGCCCGCAGGCCGGGTATTGTAATAATATTGCAGAAAGGAAATCAGCGGCGTTACAAAACCAGGCCGGTTTTTGGATGGCGGCACAGTAAAACCATCCGGAAAATTGCGTTTAACCAATGCCGCAAGTTGCCCGACATCCGGGCAGGCGGTGAAGATGCGAAGAATGAGCGCATTGGAGCGGATATTGGTCAGACCTGATTTTCCCTCATCATCAGTCGCAATATGATAGATAAATCCCGCAGTCCCCCAAGCGGTCTCCACCGATTGAAAGAACAAGGTTCCGGAGGTTTTATTGGCGATTTTCATGGTGGGATTATACCATCATGGAAAGTACACGGCAGGATTCAGGCAAGCCTCCGTCATCATCAGGTGTGCCCGTTTTTATCGGGATTGGCAAACTGCTTGCAGAACAGGGGTTTATGTTCTTATGCAGGTAACGTTG
>JAJYPG010000061.1 GCA_021795535.1 Planctomycetota bacterium | reverse complement strand
TTCACGGCGGTAAAGACCAACAGAACCTTCGTATCATTGAGCGTTTGCGTATTCATCGCTATTACCATCGGCTTTGGTCTGTATATATACTTGATGATTTTTCTGCGGCAACTATGAATTATCTTAAAACATTTCGTGGACATACCCGTCAGCATATACGCGAATGAAAATAAACGCATTGTTCCTGCCAGAACCCATATTTCATTTCGCAATTGTCATAAAAGATTATCGGTCGTGCAAACAATAAATACATTGCCAAGTTGGCTACGGGCGCGACAATTATTCCGGGACGGGAGGAAAGCGTCTATTTTTGGCCTATAATGCAAGCCCAAAATGCGTTCGATGAACTGGCGAAAGGCGGCTGAGGACAGCCGCGCTCCCAGAGGCTCAGAAAAATTGTCATGCCCTTGGCTACTCCGCCCCCCCACCACACTCTGCACAGAGTCCCGATTTAAGATTGGGACCACGCTGGAGTATATCCCCAGCATCAGCCGTCGCCCATCCCGGAAAAATTGTCACATCTTTTGCCCTTCCGTTGGTTGTCCAGCCTTGCGGATTGAACCCTTTTTCCAGTAATGTTAGCAAAGAATGGTGTTGCGGGTTTGACATCGACCAATTACCGCGGAAAATACTCCGTCCGCGGCGGATACGAAGTGAAAATAATCTGGATTCCGGTTGGTGGGGCCGACCGATCATCCGGCAACCAAGGCGGACAAAAATAAATGATGGACAACAGCAGTGAATCTTCCCAGGCCTCCGAGGCGATTGGCGATCAGGAGAACCATCCATGGATCAAACGGCCATGGTGCATCTGGACGGCTTTGAGTTTGCTGACGTTCGGACTGGTTTCCAATCTGACGTTTCTTTACCACAATTGTCCATTCGATCTGACCGAGGATGAAAGCCACTATTGGCTTTGGTCCAAACATTTGGCATGGGGTTATTATTCAAAAGGGCCGGGAATTGCGCTTATTATTCACGTCGCAATTGTGGTGGGACGCTGGTTTGGCGTGGCCCATGCCACCATGCCGGTCATACGCACTCCGGCGGTGCTTTTTGCCTTCGTCAGCGGACTTGCGAGTTTTATCCTGGCTCGGCGCATGTTCCGCGATGATCGTGCGGGGCTTATGCTTATGGTGCTTTCCGCGGGTATGCCGGTCTTTGCCGTCGGTTCGCTGCTGATGACGATTGATTCCCCCATGTATTTAAGCTGGGCGCTGGCCTCGCTATGCGTGTGGCTGGCGGTGGAACCGCATCGCGGCGCCGATGGCGCCATACTGGAGGAGCCGGATCGGCGGGCAAGTTGGTTCTGGCTGTATTTGGCCGGCCTTCTGGCGGGGTTGGGTATTTTATGCAAACCCATTCCGATTTTTCTGCCGCCATCATTGGCTTTTGCCGCACTGTTTAATCGGTATTTAAGGCAGCGGCTCGCGACGTGGCATAGCCTTGTTGCGGTGCTTATTATGCTGGTCATTCAAATTCCCACACTGGTCTGGAATGCGGATCACAATTGGGTCATGTTTCGCCATATTGGCGGTGAAGGCGGATTGGAACGCCACTTCAATCTGCTCAAACATCTGGAACATATACCGGCACAGGTGGCGATTTATGTTGGATCGCAAGCCGGTATTTGTGCCGGCATTGTTTTTGTGCTGCTGATTTTGGCTTTTGTCGATGCGGTAAAAAAATGCCGCCTTCAGGCCAATTCGGCGGCGGTGGCGCACTGGGTGTTTTTGCTTTCTCTGGCACTTCCACTCTTTGGTTTCTATTTTTTACTCAGCTTCTGGACTAAAGTTGAACCAAACTGGCCCGCGGCCGGTTATTTTTCCGCCATGATTCTTCTGGCGGGAATTGCCACGGAACGCTGGAATAATGCGCGGGAAAATAAATACTATCGCCGGTGGCTGGTGACGGCGGTCGCTTTTGGATTCTGTTTGTATGTTCTGGCGGAAAATACCCAGCGGTTTTATCCTTTGGTGGCCCATCTGGACCCCACGGGAAAACGGTTCCCGGCGGTGCGCTGGGACCCGGCCTTTAGACTCCATGACCTGCGCATTCGCGGCCTGGCGGTCAGCAAGGTTCGCCTTTCCATGTGGCCGGGACATGGCCCGCTGCCGCTGGTCATTTCCGATCGCTGGGACGAGGCAAGTTCCCTGGCTTTTTATCTGCCGGATCACCCGTTTGTTTATTGCATAGAGAGTCTTACGGGGGCCCGCGAGAGTCAATTCAACCTGTGGCCGGGCATTGATCAGACCAATCCCGCAACCGGCAAGCTGCGATTCCTTGGGCGAAATGCCGTGCTGATTGGCTGGTTTTCCGAGGCACAGCTTAAGCAAATTGTGTTGCCGGCATTTGCGCACGTTGGAAAAATGCAGATGATTCCGCTTTACTATCACGGCGTTTTCATGAAGAACCTGGCTTTGTGGAAATGCTACGGATTCAAGGGCTTTCCTAAAATTCCGGGAAAACCGTGGTACTAATCCGGTAATTGACGGATTACGGGCCGATGGGCCACTACCACCATTTTTTTCCCATGGACTGGATAAATAAGAACCGTGCAGGATTGTTTTGCCTGTCGCGTGAATTGCCTTTGCAACGCATCGGTATTCAACCCCAGTCCGCCGCGCGTCTTGACCTCGACAATGGCCGGGCGCAGGTCTGATCTCACCGGCTGACGGTTCAGCCAGCGGGAAAGTTTTTCCGGCGAAAAGGGCATTACCGCCTCTACCTGAAATGCACGCATGGCTATATGTGGTGACAGCTTCGGACCAGTGGCGTAACCACCGTCCACCGTAACGGGTTTAAGCCCCATTTCTAAAAGAAATGGGGCCGCCAGGCCGGAACGACTCAGCGCGCCATCCACCTCATACATCCAGCCGTCCGGCACAGTCAATTCAGTCGGAGCGGCGGGCAAACTGGTAAAAGACCATGCTTTTTCCGAACTGCGAACCAGCGTTGCCGTGCGTCTGGCCACTCCCAGGGTTTGTGCCGGTCCCCCGACCCACAGCAGTGCCTGCACCACCGTACCCGGCTCACTGATTATTTCCAGATGGCCCGACGGTAGTGATGAAAAGTCGATGGCCGGACTCAGCTTGATCATTCCACCGTTACAAAATGCAAATGCCTGCATGACCTGCCATGGGTCCGGGTGCATCTGTGGAGTGTTGAAGGATCGCCTGGTTGCTGACCGACGGGCCGGATCCAGATGAAATGCACACTGCGCGGCGGGCACTATTTTCGCATTAAGAATATCCTCTTCCCTTACTGTTACCGAATGCAAACCGGGAAGCCTGGTATTTTGCCGGGCCATCCAGGCCCGAACCGGACTGATTTCCCATGCCTCAACCGGGGCAAACCGGGCCAGTGCCAGCGCATCGCCGCCTATGCCGCCACAAATATCAAAAACCCGTTGTGTGCCAGGCAACAGCTCCATGAGTTTTGCCGCTTTGTACGCTGCCACATGAATCGACGTTGCCTGTTCAAGAGCCTCCGGCACGGCCCAGAATATGGAATCTTCATTCGGTTGTTGCGGAAATTTTCCATGTTTTCCTCTGGCCGCAAGTGTTGATTTTGCCACCACCAGCGCCGTATTGACGACTTCCGGAGCAAACTGCCGTCGCCAACTCTCTATAAATGAAATGGAAGGATCGCGGTGCGTGTTCAATAACTCTCCGCACATCGCGGCTAGCAGTACCCGGCCTTCAGGCGTGAGCAGGGTATTTAGCGCCAAAACAGTGCAGCCGCCATCGGCCGGAAGATAGCCGTTGTGTGTGTCATTGGAGGAATTCATTGGAGTATAGTGACAATATGGGGGCCGCGGCGTCAAGTCCGCGAGGCCGGTGGATTGAAAAATTAAAATGCACCGCCCGCCGAAGCAAACCGCCTTGGCATTAAACCAGTCCCGCGAATAATGTGCGATTTAATACTACCGATTCATCCGCAAGCCAGCCGCGGGTTTACACCACGCAGCTACGGGAGTTATCCCGTGGCCCGCTCGACGCGAATTAAAATGTGCCGTCCGCCGCAGCAAACCGCCTTGGCATTAAACCAGTCCCGCGAATAATGTGCGACTTCATTCAACAGATTCATCCGCAAGCCAGCCGCGGGTTTACACCACGCAGCTACGGGAGTTATCCCGTGGCCCGCTCGACGCGAATTAATAATGTACCCCCCGCCGCAGCAAAAGGCCGTATTAATGTCAACGTATCCAGGTCTCATTTCGCTTTCGTTCGTAACGTCGTGTCGTTGTGTCGTCGTGGTGAAAACCATCGTCCTCCGCCAACTCCGCGTCTCCGAGGTGAAAATCCGTCGTCCTCTTCGTCCTCAGTTTCCTCCGTTGCCTCCTGTGAATCCGTTGTAGTCCGTCGTCCGTCCGTCTTGGTGTCTCCGCGTGACATTTTGTCTGCAACTCCGCCGCGCTATGCTCAGTGGAAAATTGAGCGAAGCGTTTATCCCTCTCCACGATTCCCTATAACTTCCCAGGCGAATACCAGATTCGCACATGGCCGGAACCACTGCGCCCGCACCAAAATCAGCGCTGCGCATCTCCGGCAGTTGACAAGTGAATAATTTCAATGACCACAGATCACTGATCAATTCATTTTTGCTCTTTGATTATTGTTGTTCGTTGCTCGTTGATGCCCCATCAGGGGCACCCTGCGCGCCGCGCCAACAGAAAACAATCAAAATCCAACGAGCAAAAAAACGTCTTTTTTGGCCATAGTCTACAAAACAAGCCTTTTTTTGCGATTTCGCTTGGCCATAGTCTATAAAACAAGGGACTCACTTTGGCCATAGTCTACATTTTAAGCACTTTGCTCACACTTTTTTCACCACTTTTCCAAAAAAGTCCTGTCCTTCTTCCTTTCCATCTTCCTTGAGTTCTACTGATCACCTGTTCAACCTTCTCCTGCTCTCGGCGCAGCCGTCGGCAGGTTGGCCACCATGCAACATAGCCCGCCAATCGCCTGGTTCTTCAGCGGCATAAAGTTCCATTTTCCCGGCCAGTGATGGTGCATCAAGTCCGCCAGTTCGCGCTGGCCACCCATTGTAAAAATATCGGTCTGCGGCTTGTGAATATCACACAGGCGGCTGAAACGCTGGCGGCTGGCCTGTGCCAGCGATTCCAACATCGCGCCAAGCATTTGCTCTCGCGTGGAAGCCAATGTCAGATTGGAAAACGCCGCTCTCCGTGTTTCCACACTGGTTCGATCGCCCGCAAGCCATGGCGAAAACACAACTTCATCCGTCACCGGCCCGCCACCGGCTTTTTCCATAAGTTGATCCGTCAACTTCCGCAACAACTTGTAGAAGGCCTTGCTGGAATGATCAGCAAACAGATTTTCATGTGCCCATTTAACGCTTGATCCCCCGGCGGCAATGGTGCTTACCGCCAGCCAGCGTTTGGGAGAATATTTTCCCGTGCCCAATGGCCGCGTGAGAATATCCGCGGCGGGATGCGCCGCCGACAAACACAAGGCCAGAACATCGGTTGAACCCGCGCTGTGTACCAACCGCCCTGGCCGGCAATCGGTCGCCAGCATTGCCGCACTGGTGTCCACCATACCGGAGAAGACCGGACAGCCCGCCGGCAGGTTCAGTTCCCGTGCTGCGGCGGGGGTAATGGTTCCCGCGATTTCATCGGCAAAAAGAATTTCCGGCAACTGATTTTTCTTAACTCCCACCGTGTCCAGAAGTTCATCCACCCAGCCGGAAAGATGCACTGCATCATACAGGCCCAAAAAAGCCGCCTGCGATGGATCAATCACCCACTGCCCGGTCAAAGCGTGAACCAGCAGTGTGGTCGGCTGCCCGATGCGGTGGATGCGTTTAAAGAGCGCAGGCTCATTTTCTCTTAGCCAGAGCAGCGAAGTGGAGGCCATTCCACCCGGAAACGGAAGGTTGCCGACAAGCTCCAGGTGTCGCCGGGCACCAATCCGCTTTTCCAGTTCAATCGCCTGCTTTTTGCTGCGCCTGTCCTGATGGGTAATACAACCCGCAATCACCCGTCCCTGTTTGTCCTGTGCCACCAAACCGGGACAAAAAGTGTCTATGGCCAGGGCATCAAGTTTTTTATAGCCATCCATCGCCTGAACCATCGCCAGGCGGAAAGCCTTAAGAAGTTCCACCGCGGGCACTTCCACCTGTTGCCCCAGCGTAGCGGCGACAATGGGCACCTGCACCAGTCGCTTGAGTTTTCCCCGCTTGAAAACGCCTGCTTTAATGGACGATGAACCGACATCAATGGTTAGAATTCGCATGGTTATGCCACTCCGTTCTTAACAATTTGTCATCCGGTTATTTTATCAAACGCGGGCTGAAGCTGCGACAGTATGACGTCAGCCATAGCCTGGAGATTACTGGATTCCGCGGCCTCAATCCAATGGACGTTGGTGAAACGCTTGAGCCAGGTTCGCTGGAGTTTGGCCAGATGCCGCGTGTTAATTTTTATCTCTTCCAGTGCATCAGGCAGCGACAAGCGACCGGCCAGATGGTTGAGTATTTCCCGGTAGCCAACCGCCTGGCCAGCCTGGTCTGACAATCCGGCGGACGCGGTTGTCAACCGCCGCACTTCCTCCACCAACCCCAGTTCAATCATGTTTCGCACACGCCGGTTGATGCGACCATTCAAGTCCGCCTTTTCACGCGTAATGCCGATGATACGCGCGTCAATACGCGGATGTTGCTCCCGCCACTGTGTTTGCAGTGCGCTGATCGGTTTGCCGGTAAGGCGAAAAACTTCCAGAGCGCGAATAATGCGCCGCTGATCATTGGCATGAATGCGTGTAGCGGCCAGCGGGTCCACTTTAACCAACTCCTGGTGGAGACTGGCAACGGAATTTTTCTGCGCCTGTGCTGCAAGTTCAGCGCGAATCGTCGCGTCGGCGGGAGGACCTTCAAAAAGGCCTTCCAGCAGGGCACGCAGATAGAGAATTGTTCCCGCGACAATAACCAATGGCGTGTTATTCCGCTGATATGTTTCCAGCACCGGTCCGGCCATGGTCGCAAACCTCGCCGCGGAGAAAGATTCCCAGGGGTCGGCCACATCAATCATCTCATGAATAATACGACTGCGTGTGGCCGCAT
>JAJYPG010000060.1 GCA_021795535.1 Planctomycetota bacterium | reverse complement strand
ACAACAGGCACAACCGCCACATGCAGAGGTTGTGGCGCAATGTGCAAATGAATTAGTTTTTCACCGCGGGCCACAAGGATGGAGATTTTTTTCTCCCCTATTTTTTTAACGACTGAAGTCAGGTGTCGCAGATCGTGCTTGGTACGAACCGGTGAACCATCCGCATGGGAAATAATGTCGCCTGGCCGTAAACCCGCGGCCAGCAGGCGTGGAGGCAGTTCCAGGGAAATAATCGCCAGGCCACTGGCGGACGGCTGGCGCAGAACTGAAAGCACCCGTTCGTTGGCCCGTTGTATGGGCGAAAGACCGGGACTGTTGGCCGAGGTGGCGGCGATGGCCACAGGCACCGCGCCTCCGGTTATAAAAAGGATAAGAGCGAGGGATGCCCACAGCGGTCCGAATCGCATGTGGCAACAAAAAAAAGACATCCTTTTTATATTCATATCGAGCCGATTTCAGAATATTACACCAGTTGTTCGCGCAGGCGATCCACCCGGGCGATCAGTTCGCGGGCGGTGGCATCATCACGGGCTTCGGCAATTACGCGGGCGATTGGTTCAGTGTTGCTGGGGCGAACCTGAACCCAACCCTCCGGCCAGTCAATGCGCACGCCGTCCTGTAAATCCAGCCGCTCCGCGGCATAAGCCGACTTCACTTTTTCGACCAGCGCGTCGGCCTGCGCGCGGGTGGCGGGGAATTTGGTTTTCAGCATGGCGTAGGCGGGCAGGCCGGCGACAATTTCGCTGATCTTCCGGCCGGTGCGGGTCATCAATTCAAGAATGGAAGCCATTGCCATCAGGGAATCACGTACTGGTCCAATGCGCAGATCAATGACGCCCCCATTGCCTTCGCCGCCGATAACGGCCTTTTCCTGAATCCTGCGTGCGGCCACATTGGCCTCACCCACCGCGGTGCGCAGAACGCGGGAATCGAAACGCGCGGCAATATCGTCAATCATGCGGCTGGTTGAAAGGTTGCAGACCACTATTCCCGGACGGCTCATCAGCCGATTCAGAACCGCCAGGGCCAGCGTATATTCCTCGCCAATGAAGCGTCCGGTTTCATCCACCACCACCAGGCGGTCGGCATCCGGGTCCTGGGCAAAGCCGATGGCGGCCTTTTTCTCCGGCACAAAGCGGCATAAATCCTGGAGATTTTCGCGGATCGGTTCAGGCGTGTGGGCAAAGCGCCCCGTCGCCTCGCCATTGATATGCACCAGTTCCACGCCAAGCTTGCCCAACAGCATGGGCGAGGCGATACAACCGGCACCATTAATGCTGTCGAGCACCACACGGAAGCGGTGCGTGGCTATCGGTTTGGCGTCCACATGCTGGAGCACCGTTTGCACATGGTGGGCATGCGTGCGGCTATCAGAACTTAGGGAACCGATATGTTCAACATCCGCGAGTTTCCAATGTGCGGAGGAATAAATGGCTTTAAGCCGTTCAATCACCGCGGGGGGAAAGCCCACGCCGTCCGCTCGTAAAAATTTCATGCCATTATATTCCGGCGGATTGTGCGAGGCTGTGATGACAATTCCCGCATCCGCAGTGAGAAAGCGGGTCATAAGTCCCACACTGGGAGTTGTCACCATGCCAAGATCAATGACATGCACGCCCACGGAAAGCAGGCCGGCGGTCAGAGAGCTGGCGACCATGGAACCGGAAAGCCGACTGTCCCGGCCGACTGTAACGCGAAGAGGTCGCGTATCGCCGGCGATGGCACGGTTTTCCTGCAGCAAGCGTCCAAAGGCCTGGCCAAAACGTAGCATGGATTCGGGCGCGAGCGTTTGGCCCACAATACCGCGAATCCCGGACACACTGACAATCAATTCGGCCTGGGTCATAAAAGTTTCATCCTTTCCGCGCCATGGGGAACCATTGAACACCCGTTGCAAGGCAGAATAACCAGCCCATAAAAGAACGCAAGGGATTCAGTCGGAAAATCCATAAATATAAAGACATTTTTATATATTTTAATATTGAAAATAAAAGGGAATACAATGTGCCAATGGATTCAAAATACGCATGCAACACGCGGAACTGTACGAAGCCCTTGCGCCAGGAGCCGGGATTGGCCGCACTTTGGCCCACCGAACGGATGCCATGCCAGTTACCCCAGCCACTCCACAATTTCCGAGGCGTAATACGTGATGATAAAACTCGCTCCGGCACGCCGTATGGCGTACATGCTTTCCAGCACGCATTGCTTTTCATCTATCCATCCGGCGCTGGCCGCCGCCTTGAACATCGCATATTCTCCGCTGACCTGATAGGCGGCGCACGGCACATCCACCGCATCAGCAATTGATCGCAAAATGTCCAGATACGGCATGGCCGGCTTGACCATAATAATGTCCGCACCTTCCCGCACATCCAGCTTCGCCTCGCGAATCGCCTCCCGGGCGCTGCGGCGGAAATCCATCTGATAGCCCCGGCGATCACCGAACTGTGGAGGAGATTCCGCGGCATCGCGAAACGGGCCATAAAAATTGCTGGCATATTTCACCGCATAACTAAGCAGCGATTTATCGTGAAACCCTGCGTCATCCAGTGCCGAACGAATGGTCGCTATGGCGTGATCCATCATGCCCGATGGCGCTATGATGTCCGCTCCCGCCTGGGCATGCAGAATGGCCTGACGTCCTAGGTTTTCATTCGTCGCGTCATTATGCACCGCCGACTGATTTGCCACGATATTGCCGCTGGCACTCTTTTTTCGTTTTCCCTGCGCAGAACTTTTGGGTTCCGGAGATTTTTCCAAAGCGTGACTCAGCACGCCACAATGCCCGTGGTTTGTGTACTCACAAAAACATAAATCGGTAATCGCCAGCATGTTAATGCCCGCATCACGTGCCAGACGCAGGGTTGTGCAGACCGCATTGTTGGGATCATAAGCATGGCTTCCGTCCGCGTCTTTTTCTTCAGGATCCACCACGCCAAAAAGAATGTACGCCTTTAGTCCGCGCGAAGCCATTTCCCCGAGATCATCCAAAGCCAGATCGGGCGAAAGTTGAAACTGCCCGGGCATGGAAAGGATCGGACGGCGAATGTTTTCCCCACGTCGCACAAAAAGCGGTGCGACAAAATTGGCTGGTGTCAGCGAGGTTTCAGCCACCATATCGCGCAACAGGTCCGAATGACGCAGGCGACGCATACGAATCGGATAATAAGTCTTCTCGTTCATGTCCACTATAATACGCCGATAACTTCCCGCATCCAAACGCCACAACGTGATATTTGCGGGCACATACACGTTCTTCATTGAGCAAAAGCGATTGCCCCGCGCCGCCGGTTTATCCCGCCGCAGGCAGAATTTTATCCGATGGCTCAACCATGGTGGCCGGGTCCAGCAGTTCATCAAGCTGTCGGGGTGAAAGTTGGGTCTTTTCCGCCGCGACCTGTCGAATGGTTTTTCCCTGTGCTGAGGCCTGTTTGGCAATCGCGGCCGCGGGTTCATAGCCAATCACGGGTGCCAGTGCTGTGGCCAGCATCAGCCCGGCCTCCACAAGTTCCGGCCCGCGGCTCGTTGCGGTAATGCCCTCCACGCATTGCAAGGCAAAATTCGCGCTGGCATGGCCCAGCAGCACCACTGATTCCAGCAGTGCCGCCGCCACCACCGGCATGGTAACAATCAGTTCAAAATTCCCCGCACTGGCGGCGGCGGTTACAGTTGCATCATTGCCAATAACCCGCTGGCAGACCATCAACAGGCTTTCGGCAATAACCGGATTGACCTTGCCCGGCATGATGGAACTTCCCGGCTGAACCGCCGGAATTTCAATTTCGCCAAAGCCGGCGCGCGGGCCGCAGCTCATCCAGCGGATGTCGTTGGCGATTTTGGTCAGACTGATGGCGATTGTTTTCAACGCGCCGGAGGCAAACACGGCCGCATCCAGCGTGGACTGTGCCTGAAAATGATTCGGACTTTCATGAATCTCAATGTCCTTCCACTGGGCCAGCAGCTTGCACACGCGCGTAGAAAATTTCGGATGGGCGTTAATGCCCGTCCCCACCGCCGTGCCGCCCAGCGCCACCTCCGCCATATCTTTTTCCGTCGCCGTCAGTCGCCTCTGTGCCCGCTCCACCTGTCCGGCGAACCCCAGAAATTCCTGCCCCATGCGAATGGGCGTGGCATCCTGTAAATGGGTGCGACCGGTTTTTATCACAGGCCAAAGCTGCTCGCTTTTCTTCCGCAGCGACGCTTCCAGTTTTTCCAGACCTGGCCGCAGAATATGTTTTATTTCAGCCAGTACCGCAACATTCAGCGATGTAGGAATGGTGTCATTGCTGGATTGTCCCATGTTCACATGATCGTTGGGATGCACCGGAGATTTGTCGCCACGCCCGCCGCCGAGAATTTCATTCGCCCGGCTGGCAATAACTTCGTTCAGGTTCATGTTGGTGCTGGTTCCGGAACCGGTTTGATAAATATCCACGGGGAATTGATCCGCCAGTTTGCCTCCCGCAATTTCATCCGCAGCGCGGCATATCGCCTCCTTGCGCTTCTCATCCAGCAGGCCGAGTTCATGATTGGTGACTGAGGCTGCTTTTTTCAGCAGCGCGTGGGCGCTGATAAAAGCAGCGGGCATGGGCTGGCCGGAAATGGGAAAGTTTCGCACAGCGCGGAGTGTCTGAACGCCATAATAAGCCTCCGCAGGAACCTCCAGCGGTCCAATGGAGTCTTTTTCCAGACGAAAAGCATTGTCTTTAGGGGGTGTCATGTTCGGGGTCTCCAAAAACGTGCCAACAGATGGCACCAACAATTTTCTGACGAAAGTTTAAGTCCACCGGCCCGCTAACTCAAACGTTCCCAAATGACAGGTTTCCTCAACTCATTGATTTTCATCGCCGATAAGAGTACAAGAATAAGGCCTCTGCCATGTTCGTGTTAGCCCGGCATATTGCTTCGGACCGATGAACATTGCAAAAGGACCCCAAACCGGGGATTGATGGACAAGCCTGGCGGCTTTGCCGCAGCGTGGAAGTCCGGAGCTTTGGTTTGCGCTGGTCCGCCCTTGTAAAAAGGGTTCGAACTCTACCGGCTCACGGCATAACGGCGGAGGCTTTTTTAGCTATCGCCGTAATACTTGCGGTGCAATCTTCCCGGAGAGGGTATTTGGCTGAATACGCCTATACGGTGTAAATGCCAGGGTATTGCGGATGATGGGGAGTGTGGGGGCGGCAATGGCTTGAGTGCCTTGTCCGTGGCGTGCAACCTGCGAGCAATCTCTTATGACTCCCATTTATATTCTTGAAGACGGACACATAGAAGATCTCTATCCGCTAACCTACACCAGGCCCGCCTTTTTACTGCGCTGTGGGGCCTCCACACTGCTGGATCGTATATGCCGTAATTTGCCCCGCCCGCCCGATGGCGTTCTGGTGCGCGACACCCTGGCCGCCAAAGTGCGGTCGGAAATTCGTCTCCCGGTGAATCCGAAGATAGATTCCAGCCGCGGAGCCATTTTTATTAATGCACGCTGGATCATGACCGACCCGTTGCCGGAAGTTCCACCCGATTCCGCGGAACTGGCGCGCGGCGACTTTACATGGGTGCGGGTCAGCGGTGCCCGCCTCGCCGAAATGGATCTGCGCAGACTCGTACGATCAAAGGCCATTGATGACATTATGCCTTCTCTGCGCTGCAGTCTTTCCAATGCGCTTATCCTGCGACATCCGTGGGAATTGTTGCTGAATCAGCGGCGGCTGTTGCTGGATGATTTTGCCCAGCGCGGCCGTGCCCGCCTGAGTGAACCCATGCCAGGCGCGCATCTTTTATCGCCCGACAATATTCATATCGGCCCGGAAGTGAAAATTTTCCCCGGAGTGGTACTGGATGCCACCAATGGACCGATTCTTCTGGAACGTGGTGCGGAAATTCATTCCAACAGTGTTATTACCGGGCCGGCCTGTATCGGGACGGGATGCATCGTACGCACTGGCGCGGTTATTCGCGAATGCACCACACTTGGCCCCAACTGTCGCGTGGGCGGTGAAGTTGTTTCATCCATTTTCCTGGGAAATTCCAACAAACAGCATGAGGGCTTTGTGGGCCAGAGCGTTATAGGTGAATGGGTGAACCTGGGGGCCGGAACCATTACCAGCAATCTCAAGAACACCTACGGAAATATTCGTGTACCCATTAATGGAATTGAGCAGGATTCCGGTCTGCAATTTCAGGGTTCAATTATTGGTGATCATGCCAAAATCGGCATTGGTACCTGCCTGACCACGGGATCCGTGATTGGCTTTTCGAGCCATATCACCGTTCCACGCCCTCCAAAATTCATTCCGAGTTTTGCCTGGGTAACAGATAAAGGTATCGCGCCGATGGATTTTGACAAAGCCGTTAAAATTGCCAAAACCGCCATGCAACGCCGTTCGGTCGAATGGACCGCCGCCGATAATAACGTTTTCACCCGTATTCACAAAACCTGGCGGCTGGTGGAAAAAGGACCCCTTTTTGATGTGGGCCTGACGGACAACCACTGATAATTATGAATAATTCAGAACCACTGGCCGATAGTTCGCCCGGATTCGGCGGGCCAGATCACCCTGAAGGCGCGCAACTTCCACATCCACAAAGATTCCCCCCCGACCCGGAAAATTGCCTGCGTATTAAATACCGTAGTGCTTGGCGCTCCAGCCCTTAATCCGACCACGGCTGGGTTTGCGTCCATGATTGGCGGCCTTACCGCTCCAGCGAAGTTTATGATTACGTTTTCTGCGTGCCATGTTGCACCTTTCTTTTTAGCAAAACTCAAGACCAGTTAGATTAGCACAAAACCTGAATTTTTGCAAAATCATCTTTTGTGACATTCATTTCCCAGCCTTCTGTCATTACAATGCACTGAACCAGGCATAGGTCAACGGACCGGCCATGCAGACCTTTGCGGAGGAAGCATCATGCTTTATGAGCAAAACCCGGAGAGTCCCATTGATCCAACGGCTCGCGACATGTGGCGGGTCTTTCGCATCATGGCGGAATTTGTGGAGGGTTTTGAAGCCCTGGCTCATCTTGGTCCCGCGGTGACCATCTTTGGCTCCGCCCGTACGCCACGCGATCATCCGGACTATTGCGCGGCCCGAACACTTGGTGCCC
>JAJYPG010000059.1 GCA_021795535.1 Planctomycetota bacterium | reverse complement strand
GAGTCAGCCATTTTGGTGGGAACGGTGGATGGGCCAGACGGTGGTGGAATTAGGTTTGGCGCATACAATACGCCCCTCAAGGACGCCTTTATTGGGAAAGGCCACATCCACACATGCGGAATGCGCCGCTCATCCACTTTATTCTCTGGCGTCATTACGTGCTGATGGTGTCGCTTGCAAAAAGTCGCGTTGTACGGACAACCACCCGTCGATTGACATGGCGATTTTAATTTCTAAATACGAATATTTGCCTGTTTACACGATTTTATTGGACTTGCAGCGTTCATTTGCACGAATAATAGATTGACCGCTCTTTTATGGGTCGCTTTTAGGATGCGCCTCGTTGGAGGACGTGTCCTGTGGTCTTAGGGTTCTGGCCTTATTGTGCCACACACCGCGTTTGGCCGCTTCGTGTTAAAAAGGAGTCTCTACTTTATGGTGATCAATACCACTCGTTTTGGACCACTTGAACTGCTTGATGAGCAGATTATCCAAATGGTTGGTTTGCCTGCGGAGATCGGAGTCACCGGACGATTTGTTCTTTTGGAAAGCCAGACGCCTGATGCGTCTACTTGGCTGCAAAGTGTGGATGATGATTCCGTTGCTCTGCGGCTGGTTGATCCCACGACCTGTGTTCCTGGTTATAAGTTGCCTGCCAATCGGCAGGTTTTGGAATTAATGCGTACAAGCCGGAGTGGCGAACTTCGGGCTTTTCTTATTCTGGAACGTTCCGGCGAGTATTTGGTGGTAAATGTGGACCAGCCTGTTGTTATTAATAAACATTCGCGACGCGGCGTGCAGTTGCGTGTGGAATTGCCTGTGGAAATAAAGCCGCAAGCCGCGGCCTCAGTGGAATTTGAATCTCAATGGGATTCCGCATGGAAAGGTGTTTTGGCCATGGGCCGGAAGGCTGGAGTGGTCCAGGCGGTAGCGTGATTCCGTCGCCATTCTGTTTTTTTTGCTGCCAGTTTTTCTGGCGGACGAGGATTGTTCTGGGAGCACGGCTGTCCTCAGCCGCATTTCGCCGTTCCAGGCATGGCGCTGTTTATCGCTGAATCGCAAGATGCAGGATATAATATATTGGCCGGTGTGCATCAGAAGCGCGGGGGCGGGGGATGGCTGGGTTTATGGATACTATTTGTCAAGGAGTTAGACGATGCTGGTACTTTCCCGACAACGCAATGAAAGCATCGTGATAGGTGATAATATCGTTATCACGGTGGTGGATATTCGTGGCGACAAGGTACGCCTTGGCATTAATGCTCCCAATACGGTTCCCGTGCATCGACAGGAAATTTTTGACGCTATTCAAAAAGAGCGCGGAGTGGTGATTGCGGGAAAACCTGCTGATGCCGCCCACCCCGGAACTACCGCCCAAGCCGCAGATACGAAAGCATCGCCAACTGCCCCAAAGCCCGCAGGCGAAACATCGGTCAAGCCGTAATTCCTGTTTATGGGTTATTTTTTGTATGCCGCCGCGAAGGCTTGGCAGTAATAACGTCCAACTGGGAAGCTCTCCACTCCCTCCGCTTCACCCACGCTCTCCACTCCCTCCAACAAATGAATGGCGATGCGTTAGTGTGTCAGGCACCCACTACCTTCGTACCCGGTTGCCTGGTGTGTGCGGCGTATGCATGAAGACTGTCTGCTACCGTGGTTGAACCTGAATTTTTCTGATGCACCTCGTAAAGTAGAAAATCATTGGTTCCAACACGAGCCACCAGCACCAGCACTTCCGGCGAAGAATTCTGATACCGGTCCGCGTGAATTTTCACGGCGCGGCTTGCTCCGTTTTTGTGCAGCATGTCTATCGAAATAATGGCTTCATGTCCGGTTGCCTCGTGGCGCAATGGCAGGCGAAATGCCCGTGATACCATGCGGTAAAGCTCATCAAGACTGTGAATATGATGGGCATCACGCGAAGCCCCGGATATACCCAGCACACGCATCGCCTCTGGAGCATCCAGTCGCGGTGCCGCATCCACCGCCTGATGCAGTTGGTGGTGAAACCGCACGACACAGGCGCCAAATGTTTCACCCATTATCTGCGCTTCAGACATGTGAACCTTCTTGCCGCAGGCTGAACAGGTTACGGGACGACGCAGCAGGCTTTTAAGTGTCTCAGTGATACCCGAAGACTGCATGGGGGACAAACAATGTACACATCTGGGAAAATGACTTTCCATGGTGCCAACTCCTGTAACGTGGTGGACCACCTCAGTGAAAACCATCTAAAGTGAAAACCATCTAAACGCGATGGATGGACAATGCCATGATGACTCAAGGCACTCCAGTTGTTTTGACTCTCCAATTCTTCCTGATTTCGCAGACTTGCAAAAAAACTCGCCCGATTGGGTCGCCGTTGATAGTAATCCTACATCATTGTTCCGACCAATTCAAGTAACAACCCGTCAAGACCGAACTCACGAACTCACAATTTCCACTGACCTGCGAATTTCAAGAGGTTTTATAACATTTTCGCCGCGCAGTGTTCAAAATTATTGATTGTTAAACTTTGATCTGTGTATTTTTTTATCTTTGAAGCGAAGCGTCATCCTCACTATAAACCCGGAAGGACCTTATTAATGCCCTGCGGCCACTAAAATGCCGCTCCGGTGCGTTAGCGGGCAGGCACTGAATGCAGGTGCAAATCGGTCAGCCAAATGGCCGCCAGGGCAAGTGCCATCAGCAATAAAAATGCAATTAGACGAACATAAGGGCGAGCCAGTGGAGGCGAAACGGTTTCACCATCTGCGGGGCTTGCCAGAGCATGGGGTGAGTGATTTGGCGACATCTTGTGCAGGTTAATCGAACAGCACGCAATTTGCCAGGTAATTGTGCGTACAATGAAGTGTTTTGTGAGCGTTTTACTTTTACGCCGGAACTTGAGAGAATCTCTCTCTACGGCGGGCCAATACCCGCAATATGCTTAAAAGGATTTTTATGTCACAACCTGTATCTGGTCAAACGCCCCCTGATGCCAAAGCTGCAACACATGATCCGCGTCCCACTGTGCCACCAACGGCCACGGGTGGACAACATGCCCCGGCCACGGCGTCGGTCGTTGCAGTTGTATCTCCAGCAGCCAGACGGCGTCAATTTATTTCCTTTTCGTTTTACAAGCTTGCCGCAGAAGCCCGCAGATTGCCGCCCGAAAAACTCAAAAGCATGATGGGGGAACTTGTGGACTTGGTGCGTGGACACGATCCTCAGAAGATGTTTTTGCTGGTCTACAGCTGTGTGGGCACCCGCGGCGATGTGGACCTGATGTTCTGGAAAATCAGTTTTGAACTGGAGGAAATTCAGAATTTTTCCGCCCGGATCAATCGGTTGGAACTCGCGGGCTATCTCTCCAGCCCCTTCAGCTATCTGGCGCAAAGCAAACGCAGCACATACGTGGACAAAATAGAACCCTCGCATGACAACGCGCGATCCCTGATTGTTCCCGGAAAAAAGAAATATATGTTTGTATATCCATTTGTAAAGACTCGCGACTGGTATCTGTTAAGCAGGCAGACCCGCCAGGGCATTATGGATGAACATATTGAAGTCGGAAACCGCTACCCGTCGGTGAAGCTCAACACCACTTACAGTTTCGGATTTGACGACCAGGAATTTGTGGTGGCTTTTGAAACCGATAAACCGGACGATTTCCTGGACCTGGTACAGGAACTGCGGGAAACCGAGGGCAGCCGTTTTACCCTGCGCGACACCCCCATCTTCACCTGTGTCCAAACCCCCATAGAGGAATTGGTGCGACAACTGGCAAATGTTTGAGTTGATTTATTGGAGACGGGCGGGCACATTTTATCAGGATTGCAAAATTGCCTGCAGAACGGCTCTTTGAGTTTATCAGGAGGAAACCGCTTGCCAACCTGAAGCGGCCAAGGACAGCCGCGATCCCAGGGGAGCGCCTGCGGGTCACACCTGAGCTTCCGGGATTCCCGATAAAAATGGCACCCATCCCACACCGGTCTGACAATTTTTCTGGCGACGGGCAAAATACCCGCATCGTGGCCTAATATCTATCGACGCCGAAACTATGCCGAGAACGACTAAAGGTGGCTGAGGACAGCCGCGCTCCCAAGACAATCCTCAATCCGCCAGAAAAATTAGCAGACCATCCCGCATCTCCCGCATTCAACAACGCGACAAACATTATTTGCTTCGGGTAGAATATCCAGTGGTAGAAACGACAATGCAGCATGGAAAGGCAGGGTTTATCATGGCGGATATGAAACGTACCGGTCGCAAGACAGGCACTAAATCAACTGGAAACAAACAACCGACGCAGGAAAGCGTGCCGTCGGCTAATCCGGATGGTCTGGAACCACATGAAGCTTCCCCCAACAAACCGCGCAACGTCTATAAAATTATAGGCTTCGCCCCGCCTTCCACCTTGGCCGCCAGCGGTATGGGGACGGGCAATGCGGGTACCGCCGGTCGGCGATCCATTGTGGTCAGCAAAGATGAATCTGTTACGGCGGATATGAAGGCCCCTGCATCCGTTAAACCCGCCTGGCCGGGACCGCCACCCATCCCGGCCAAAAAGCCTAAAGAAATCTCACCGGACAGGGATTTTTCCGGAACGGCGGAAGATTCCAAGCCTCTGCTCTTTGAGGTTGCCTGGGAAGTCTGCTGGCAGCTTGGTGGTATCTACACGGTTATGCGCAGCAAGGCTCCGTCCATGGTGGCGGCTTGGGGCGACCGTTATTGTCTGGTCGGTCCGTACAACGCCGAAACTGCGGCTGTTGAATTTGAACCCGCCGAGCCGACCGGTCTTGTGGCCAAAGCTATCAGCAAAATGCGTGATCTGGGTATTAATGCGCATTACGGTTACTGGCTTATTGAGGGTCGTCCCCGCGTGATTCTCCTGGATTATACTGCGGCGTTTAACCGCCTCGGCGAATTCAAATACATGCTCTGGAAAGACCACGGCATTCAAACCTACGATGATGATGGCGATACCAACAATGTTGTCGCATTTGGGTTTCTAACCGGGCTTTTCTTTCAGGAAGTCTGCCGAGCCAATAATGGCCAGGTGCCACTGGTGGCCCATTTCCATGAGTGGATGGCCGGCATGGGCCTGTTGCGCATAGCTTTTCTCAAGCTGGCCGTAGCGACGGTTTTCACCACCCATGCCACGCTGCTGGGCCGATACCTCTGCACAGACAACCCGGACTTTTACGCCAAGCTCGACAGCATAAACCCGGATCATGCCGCGGGTCACTACCGCATATATCCGCGGTATTGCATAGAACATGGGGCAAGCCACTGTGCCGATGTGTTCACAACGGTATCCGATGTGACGGCGCTGGAGGCGGAAAAGCTGCTGCACCGCAAACCGGATGTGGTGACGCCCAATGGGCTGAATATCCGGAAATTTGAGGCTTTGCATGAATTTCAAACCATGCACCGCCAATACAAAGAGGCCATTCATGGTTTTGTCGCCGCCCATTTTTTCCCGTCCTACACGTTTGATCTGGACCGCACACTTTATCTGTTTACCGCGGGCCGCTACGAATATACGAACAAGGGGATTGACCTATTCATTGAGTCTTTGGCCCGGTTAAACCATTGGCTTCGTTCCGGCGGAATAGACGTTACGGTTGTGGCTTTCATCATTTCCCGCGCGCCATACAAATCCATAAATGTTGATGTGTTGCGCAGCCAGGCCATGTTTGATGATCTTAAGCTCACCTGCGACCGCGTTTCAGAGGAAATGGCCCAGAAACTTCTTTCCGTGGTCTGTACCGGGCGGCTGCCCGATGGGGTGGAACTTATTTCCCAACAGTCGCAGGTAAGGCTTAAACGCGGGTTGCACGCCTGGCGCACCTGGCGGCAGCCTCCCATTGTCACCCACGATCTCTGGGATGATGCCAATGATTCGGTACTGCAAAAGCTCCGTGCCTGTCAGCTTTTTAATTCCAAGGAGGACCGGGTCAAGGTTGTATTCCATCCGGACTTCCTTTCCGCCACCTCGCCGCTGATTGGCCTTGATTACGACCAATTCGTGCGCGGCTGCCACATGGGTGTATTTCCCAGCTATTATGAGCCGTGGGGTTACACGCCCATGGAATGTGTCGCCAGTGGCGTGCCCGCGGTCACCAGCGACCTTGCGGGCTTCGGCAGTTATGTCAGCAAACATATTCAAGATCCCGCCAACAACGGTCTTTTTGTGGTGGGCAGACGCTACGCCTCTTTTGACCAGGCGGCCCATCAGCTTACCGAAATCCTTTTTAATTACGCCCTGAAGGAACGCCGTGGACGCATTGAACTGCGCAACCGCGTGGAGCGATTGTCGGAATATTTTGACTGGAACAATCTGGTTTCCCATTACGCCCACGCCCATCGGCTGGCACTTTCGCGTAAGGCGCAAATGGCCCAATGACCGGCAGAATCGCCCCGTGAAAACACCCATGGAAACAAAGATCGCCCCTGGTATGGCGTCGCGGGCGAGGTCAATCGGGCAATGCCCCGATAATTTCCACACCGGCTGAACACCCAAGCCGATCTGCTCCCGCATCCAGCATTGCGGTTGCTGTCCGCAGGTCCCGGATGCCGCCCGATGCTTTTACCTTTAATCCCCGGCTGTATGCTTTCAGCCTTCGCACCGCCTGCACGGTGGCACCACCAGCGGGATGAAACCCGGTGCTGGTTTTAACAAAATCCGCTCCGGCCAGATATGCCGCCTCGCAACCAACGGCGATCTGACTTTCATTTAGAAACGCAGTTTCCAGAATAACCTTCACCACTGTGGACGCGGCAATCTCGCGAGCAGCATTCACCACGCATTGAATATCATCCTTCGCCGCAGCCAGGTTGCATTCCAGAAGTGCGGGCAGAAAGATCACCATATCCAATTCGCCGGCACCCTGTTTTACGCACTCCTGGGCCTACGCGGCTTTGCTACGGGAAAATGTCGCCCCCAGTGGAAAACCGATGCACCCGCAGGTGGCCACGGCCAGGTTGTCGGCGGAGGCGGTGGAAACCGCGGCCTGATCGAGTAATTCCCGAACCAGAGGAACCCATCGCGGATTCACACAAACACTCGCGAAGCGGTACTGCACCGCTTGTGCGACCATTTTTCTTACCTGGCCATCGGTTGCTTCCGGTTTGAGCAGAGTATGGTCAATTCGCGCTGCAAGCTCCTGTTTTTTCATAAAATATGTATCTCCAAAAATATCCGCGACCCACTGTTGTCGCATTGTGTTCCAGCCGTTGCAATTGTACCCGCCCCAGACCACCAACCGTCAATGCCAACCCCGATGGCCAGCAAACC
>JAJYPG010000058.1 GCA_021795535.1 Planctomycetota bacterium | reverse complement strand
CGTATAGCTCGTCAGATCCTGCGGCCCGGCGTTGGCGCTGCCGGTCAAACATTGATTGGTCTTAGTGTCGGTGACGGTCACAGAACAACTCACGGAAACTGCTCAATACCCCGCAATCAGCGGCGTAAACGTCAGTGTCGCACTCGAGATTGTCGACGGCTGCGTCGGGCTTATGGAATCAGTATAACTGCCAGACGGCGGTGAGCCAAAGGAATCGGCCTGCAAGGCTTTGTATTGCGTTGTTTAGGGTGAACGAAGGAAATTTCGCGTTGCAGCCGGATTCCGCTGGCACATCACCCCGGGATTTTTAGATGCTTATAAAACCGGGACTGCACACCGACATACATGGTCGCCGGGGCCGTTTTCAATTCGGCACCATGCAAACGCGCGGAAAACTCGTAGGGCCCGTACACGGAAAGATCAAACTCTCGGTTCAGTACCAACGGCCGCCAATAGGTGTAGATGACGCCGGGCTTCAGCGTATACGCCTTGGCTGTGGCAGTGGATTGCCGATGGTCGGCTAATAACCTGCCATATGCGGTCAGCGGTACGGGCTTGCCATCGATCGCCTTGAATGTGTGAAATGGCCCGATCATTTTGCGGCGCGCAAAGTCGATATGCGGATTCCCGGTGAGGGATATTGTCGCAGCGTGTTTGCCAGCGCAGCGGAATAATATTTGTACACGGGCCATTGGATTGGCGATGCCGGGATTACTTTTCACATATGCAGCCATTTGCACGCTGTGCCAGCCGCTTCCCCAGGCGAATCCCTTGGGCAACTTGGCAGGAAATTCGCGTACCGCCGGTCCGTTGGGTTTATCCCTGGGTGGCAGCACGCGAAACTTGATCACATTGCTGACCACGCCCATGCCAGCAAGTTGGGCTTGATATTTTCCAGGGACGCTCAGGTCGAAGATGTGGGAAAAGCTTAATGGCAGGGGCATCCTGAAGCTCTCACGCGGCATGGCGGCGCTCGCCATACGCGAGCCAACTTCGGGTGCTCTGTATCCATCCATCACGTAGCGTAGCAACGGCGCGGGCAATATGTTATTGGGTCCCCAGCACCAAGTGCCGGGAAAGACCAGCCAGGGTTGGATCTGGCCAGGGATGCCGATTGGCCGCGCGCTGTGATTGATCACCGTAATTTCGACATCCATTATTTTGCCGGACGAAATTTCCCGTGGCCCGGTAATCGTGCAGCGAACCCCGTTGAACAGCACCGGTTTACGGGGAACCCTCGGCGTCTGCGGTGCCGCCCACGCCCCTACCCAATGGTTGGGTACCGCCCCGGCGGCCATTGCTGGCGAGTTCATGGGCGCCGTCCCAATAAGCCGCGAGCACGCAACCACCAGCGTGAAGACCGCCGGAATCGCTGTCCACCAGCTCCCATAAACTATCCTGTAAGTACGCATTTGTCTGACAAGCATGGAAATTCTCCAAAATAAAGTGCGACCGTCCGGACAACACCTGGGCTGCAAGCCTATGGTGCGGGCATAAACGACTTATTTGCCAAGGAACCCCAAACGGGGTAGGTGTGTGTGGATGCCCCACTTGGGTTTTGCGCAGACGACGTGTTCGCAATCTGCCAAGTGCCTGGCCCCGCCTGATACAGATCGGTGCCGCCCCAGTTCCAGTTGACCAAGTCAATCGGTATCCATATCGCTCCTGACGCGGCAGGCTTGTACATGAGCCACATGGTTGCGTGATCAGCCACCACAATCCTCTCCGCAGCACCGTAGTTTTGTGGTATCGCTGAGGGGGCGGTGGCAGGATTGTCGTCCGTTCTGAACGGCGAATCTCCCAGAGCCTTGTCAGGGCCGTAGGGAAAACCGGTGTCGAGGCCCGCGCCATCTACCGTTCCCAGTAGATTGCCATTAGCGCCGTAAAAGGCCTGGTTCGGTGCGTAGACCTGTACCCAATTGAATGCCCCGTTGAAGCCGCTATCCTGCACGTTTTGCGCCTCAAATTCAATGCCCAGTTGCGGCGGTTGCGGGTACGGACTACCCGGGTCGGAGGAAGATAGGTAGTTGTCCCCAAAGTCCATTGCGCCAGCTCCCAATCCTGTGTCGAAGCCTCCGCAGACAACGGACGTTACCGTCGAAACCGTCGCCGTTGGCTTGGCGACGCTGAATGTCGTCTTTGCTGGGGGGACGCCGCTGCCGGTGGGCGTTACGCTGGCGGTTTCGCTGCCGGAGGAGGTGTAATAGTAATACTGAGCGGAATTGCCGACAAGCAAAGCCGCCGTAAGCAAAAACAGCCGTCGGAATCTCCAGTGTACCCGTTCACGGATATCCGGCCTGGCAGGCTGGGAAGCCTGCACCACAAAACGGCCCCACGCCGCTCGCCCAAAGAGTACGGATATGCCGAACATCTTCAACATGCAGCCCCCGGTGGCTGCGCCCAGAAAGGTGAAATTAGAGACCTTGCGCCGGAGAGAAATTGGAATTCGCAATAGCCGGGATGCGCCGGGAAGCATGGAAGGGAAGCAGTTGGAGGCAAGGCCGCCGCTTGCGGGGAATAATCCGGAATCCGTGGCCTCGCTGAAAAGACTAATCGGGTGTTGGTATAATTTAGTTGGTGCGTTGGTGCGTTGGTGCGTTGGTGCGTTGGTGCGTTGGTGCGTTGGTGCGTTGGTGCGTTGCTCTGCGCCGTGGCCCACTGCCGCTTTAGCGAGGTTCCAAATTATCCCGAACCACGACATTCCTAATCCAAGGACATAATGGACTAAAGAACCAAAATGGCTGGCTGTCCAATTTATCGAGAGTCAGTATAACCATACCCGTGCGGGCGACGCAAGCGGAAAAAAAACGCAAGCGAAAAACGGACAAATATCAAAGTTTTTATAGCAGCTGGCGATCGGGCGGGATTGCGGGAAAGGACACCCGCGCCGCGGAGGGCGGCCAAAAAGGACGCCACCCTGCATCCGTAGCTCTGAAATGCCCCGCGTGCTTTTGTGGCTCGGATCACGCGCGCCCATGCGGCCGAGTGTGTAAGCTGTCAGTAACCTGTGGCCCGTAACCTAAGTCGCCTCCGCCACACATACGGGACATTTCAGACCCATCGCAATCCCGGCCATTACTCGGACAGGCTCCCGGCGGAATCGCTTTACTTTATTCTCACAATGTCTTGCCGTTGCAGGGCCAGGCGTGAAAATTCCGGCTCGCTTTGCGTCAGCCAGCGCATGGCGTCGGTGTAATAACCCGCCGTGGGGGCAAGGTCGGGAATCCGCGTTTTCCACCACTGATTGAACATGAGCATATATAATTCTCGTATATATTTACATATCATACTGGCCAAGGCTACAGCCAGAGAGTGTTGCTCGGCTTTTTCCCGGAATATGATCAGTGTTTTCCCGTTACGGGCGGGGGTGGTAATTAAATATCGGCTTTCCTGGGATGATTCCAGCAGTACTTTAAGTGAAAGATCGGGAAAGGTATTCATCAGCAGGCGGGTGTAATGATCACGACCCCCCTGCTTGTCTATAAACAACAGCAACTCTGATTCATGGAACTGATCATGCAGGTTTCGCGCGTGCATCATGGTGATGCTGGTTAACACAGACGCTTTATTATTCGTCGCCGATACCAGGCGATTGAATTCGGGGACATCCATAACGCGCGTCCATAAACCCACCGGCGGCGTGTTGGCTGAACGGAGGGTTGTTCTGAGCATATTGACGGCAATCGCAATCGAACCGGAATCACCAAATGCGGGCAGGGCTGCATTGCTTTGCCAAGGCAATACCACGGGTGCCGCGTCAGTAATGGGCGGCAGGGAAAGGCTCTCGATAAGACTATTCCAATGTTCCAGAGGAGTTGGAGTTTCTGAAGTCAACCGCTGAATTGCCAGAACAGCTCGTTCAAGATGTTTATTACCGTCAGAGAGCCGATGCACCACTTTACTGTCGGCAATAATTAATTTTCCTGATCTTACCGGCGGCTTGGCAACCACGGTGGGAGAAAGCCTGGTCCATAATTTCTGCGCAGCGGTAATATCGGTAATATCCAGCGGTTCGGGAAAAGTAAACGCCGCCGCGGACACAACCAGCGGCCCCAGCAGAGGCCCATATCCCGCTTCATCAATTCCGGCAATCAGCATGGTTGACTTATATAATCATCCCCGCTTCGGAAGGCAAATGTCCCTCCGCTGTGTGCGCGGCAATCCGCCCGTTGCCTCCCGCGGCATTTCGCCACGGAGGCAATGACGTTTATATTGCTGGCAGTCCCTGATTCCTACGCCGCAACTTGGGAAGAGGCCAATTCTAACCACAGGTTTCCCGACAGAAGAGCAAATCAGGGCAATCGCAATAACAGGGGCTGGTTAAACCCAATTATCCCGGTTATCCAGTGATTCGAGAAAATCTCTGCGAATCTCATCGCGGAGTTTGTTACCGTCTGCCGGTAGAGCAACATATATCCGGATCTCATATAAGGCGTACTCGGATAGCACTCCCATTAATGACTGTTTTAACTCCACGATCGGCAGCGAATCGCTGCCGTCCCCATTGAGTACGCGAATGGCCTGTTGGTGGAGATCTTTCTGATTATCGGTAGAGCCGGCAAGTTGGGAAATGGGAATTCGCGAGCCTATCTTGGTCAGGGCCATGCCGTCCTGTGTCCAGATATGGAGGTTATCAAGCGGAATATTGAATTTATTGGCGCATTTTTCCAAGTACTGAGAGACCACCTGCTTGACGTTGCGATGCGTGGAAATATCCTCTCTTTTCGGTAAGCACCTGTAGGTCGCGACAACGCAGGGCGGTCGCCGGTCGAGAATGGCGGAAAGCTTCAATTTTTCTGAGTCTGCGAACCCTGCGTCGCTGGAGGCGTTACGCATCAACTCCATAATTTTATGATCGTCGAAGTAGCGCCAATCGCCGCTGGCAAGCATTTTCTCAACGTCACCTGCACCACATTTTATCGCTCCGTGCTTTATCAGCGCCCGAAGAGAGTCCTTCAGCAGCCACTCGAATCCCGCGACTGTTTTGTGGTAAGCAACCTGTTGATAATCAAAGTATCGGCACAACAGAAAATGCTCAGCCGCCCGCAGAGCCTTAGCTGTCAAGCAGATGCGCTTTTGTGAATCGACTCGAATCTCAGTAAGGAGGTACTCAAGGTCGACGGACCCGTAAGGCAGGCCGGTATGATGTGCTGTCCGCAAGAGGTAATCAATACGGTCGGCATCCATGTCAGAGCTGATTAAGTTGGCGAACAAAGGTGGCCGCTCGCGGAGAATCACAGACGTAATATCTTCCTGATTAAAACCGTTAAGTTTCAGGATGTCCGCAATCTTATGGTCAGTTGCCAATATTTTTTTACCGACACGCTCATGGTTCAAATAGTCTTCTGTAATTACGCTTGCAGCGACAGGTCGATCAGCAAGTTTCCGGCTGGCAAATTCATCTTTAAGGGCGTCTTCCATGGCGTGCGAGAATGGATAATGGCCCACATCGTGCAGCAGTGCTGCGAGGCGATATTTTTGAACTTTACGTTCATTCAAATCTTTGTCGGTCGCATGGCCATTGCGAACCAGCGCATCAAGAATTCTTCCCGCGATATGGCATACTCCCAGTGAGTGCGAAAAGCGTGAATAATCCGCGCCAGGAAATACCAAATGAGCCAGGCCGAGCTGCTTAATTCCCCGGAGCCTTTGGAACGCGGGGCAACCAATGAGGTCAAGTTCGATTTTGCTCAGGGAGATCGTGCCGTGAACCGGATCGGATATTCGCTTGGCATTAAAGGATTCCATAACTTCCTATTGAAGTAGACGCGCTGATTGCAAAGCTTTTTTCCCCTGCTGGTAAAAATCAGCCAGGGACGGCTTTTCAGTTTCCATCACAGCTCTGGAAGCCGCATCATCGAATCTTGAAACGGTCTGGAGGAAATGTATCGAGGCCAGCAACTCCAGCCAGCTTTCTAAACAGAGATGGGTATCTTGGGGAGGCTGCATAAGCGGCTGCAGGGACCCTAACTTTTTCTGAAGGTCCGCCCGCAGGGACTTTCCTTCATATCCATTATCTTTCGCTTCCAAAGCCAAGGCGAGGGTGTAGTAATCGCGCGTAAGTGCGGGACTATATGGGCCCATCACGTACCAACCAAATACGTATGAAAGGTCTACTCCCGCCGCCTGCGCCAGGTAAATAGCTTTCTGAATTCGCTTCCGATCGTCAACTTCAGCGATGCTATCGGGCACACCCAGGGTGTCAAGCACGAGTTTCAGAACTATTTGCGGGGACTCCATCCGTTAAGCTCCTTTTGCGCCCGGTCTACCAAGAAATCCCTCGGCCAGCCAACGTGGAGCGCGTCCATCCGCTGCACCTATTGCCTACTTATATAATAGGCATCGCGTTAGAACGCAAACATCCCGCCGGGTGCCAATAACTATCCCGGACATCTAGGATCCCGCCGGTGGCCTTCACCGGGCCTGATCTGTTGGCTTTATCCCGCTGGCAAAAATCGCTCTTTTTTCAGCCATGCGGCGCAGGCTTTCGGCCAGTGAGTGGAATCTGTTGCTTTTAGTCCCAGGCCGAAGCCGTGGCCGCCATGTTTGAACGCTATGAGTTTAGCCGCAATGCCGTTGCGTTTGAGGGCGGCGTAAAAGCGTTTCTCATTTTGATGATTCACCGTGGTATCATCATGAGCGTAAAATATAAATGCGGGCGGCGTCAGGGCGGTAACATTCAATTCGCTGGAAAAATAAGGTTTAAAATAATTGTATTCTTATTGCTTTTTGGCTTTCCGTTCAGATGCCGTTTGCATCCAGCGCAGGATGCTTTCGGGCGGGGGGGATTGAAAGTCCAGAATTTTTCCCGTGCGTGGATGTTTCAACTGTACATGCACCGCATGAAGGCATAATCTGCCCTCACCCCCCCGCCGCGCCGCGGAGGCACCATAGAATACATCCCCCACCACCGGATGACCCATAGCCGCGAACTGCACGCGAATCTGATGTTTGCGGCCGGTATGCAACCGACAACGAATCAGACTGAAAGCCCGGTTGGAACGTAAAAGCTGATAATCCAGAATCGCCGGTTTGCCGGCGCTAGCGCCTGAATGGCCGGGATTATTTGGACAAACTCGCACCATTCCGGATGGAGTTTCCAGCAGGCGATGCTCCAGCCGCCCCGCCGGGGCTTTGGGTGTTCCATGCACCACGAGTTCATACTCACGGGTGATACTATGGGTTCGGAATTGCCGCTTCAAATCCGCTAAAGCGCGCACCGACCGGGCCAGCACCAGCAAGCCCGAAGCGTCCTTATCCAGACGATGCACCAGATGGGTTTTGAGCTTCTGGTTG
>JAJYPG010000057.1 GCA_021795535.1 Planctomycetota bacterium | reverse complement strand
TGGCGGTCGTCGCCCCGGCGGCGGCCAGTATCATTTGTTTGACAAAAGTCCGGCGTGGTTGATTCAGTGAAGGCATCAGTCGAATCTCCTGCAAATGAACTATCTGTTAAGAAGTGGGATTATGGCATGAGTATCTGAGATCGGCAAGTATTCCTCATGCTTGCGTGCATTATACATCATGCACGCCGATGGCTGCCGCACAATGAGCGTAAAATAATCCGCATGACGGTACAATAAATACCAGCTGCAAAGGAACCCATCATGAAGCTTTCAGTTATGAATATGCCAATGGAAAACTGCTTTGATCTTCGCCTGCGTGACGCGGGACAACCGACTTTTAGCGGCCTGAATATTCGCACGGTGCAGGTAAACATTGGGCTGAAATGCAATCTGGCCTGTCACCACTGCCATGTGGAATCATCTCCCAAACGGACCGAGGAAATGTCCTGGCAGACCATGGAACTGGTTTTGGCCGCGGCGCAAGCCGCCAACGCACAAACCTTGGACATCACCGGTGGTGCCCCGGAGATGCATCCGCATTTTCGCCATCTGGTGATCGCCGCCCGCGATCAGGGACTGGAAGTCATGGTACGGACGAATCTGACTATTATGCTGCAAGAGGGGAATGGCGATCTGCCCGGATTTTTTGCGGCGCATGGTGTACACCTGGTCGCCTCGCTTCCCTGTTATCTGGAAACCAATGTGGATCGCCAGCGGGGCAAGCATGTTTATCAGGAAAGTGTGGATGTAATTCTTAAACTCAACGCCATGGGGTATGGAATCAGGACGGAATTGCCGCTCGATCTGGTTTACAATCCGGGCGGCCCATCACTTCCGCCGCGGCAGGCCGAGCTTGAAGCCGCCTACCGCCACGAATTTTCCACCCGGTTCGGCATTCACTTCACGAAGCTTTATACGATCACCAATTTACCTCTGGGCCGATTTCTGCATGACCTGCAGCGCCAAGGCTACGCGGAAAAATACCAGACGCTTCTGGAAAATGCCTTTAACTCCGGCACACTCAATGAGCTTATGTGCCGCCACCAGTTGCACGTTGGCTGGGATGGCACACTTTACGACTGCGATTTTAACTATGCCCTCAAGTTGCCCGCGACCGGACCGGTAAACCATATCCGGGGTTTTAATCCCGCGGCTTTCCTGGCCCGCCGCATAGCCACCGGTTCGCACTGTTTTGGCTGCACCGCGGGTTGCGGGTCATCCTGTGGGGGAAGTCTGGTGGAGGATTCCCCAATAAATTCCCGGATAAACTTGCAGACCAACTGTAAGAACGCCGTCTCCGCGTAGACCGACCCCAGAGCGTCCTTTATTGGGAATGGGAAAGCGGGCCATGAACAATCCACATATTAAAGGTGACGACATGAGTCCATATAATAAGGCGTCACACATCGCAAGGGTCGTGCGGACATTGGCGATTCTGGCAATTCTGTTCTGTATTATCGCAATCGCCCGCATCTTGCCGCTGGGGCAGGGAATCGCCCATCTGCACGACTGGCTCGGACAGCATGGTGCGGTGGGAATTCTGACCTTCAGCATTATTTATATTGTGGCGACGGTGCTGCTGGTGCCCGGGGCGGCCATTACGCTGCTGGCGGGCGTGCTCTACGGCCCTGTGTGGGGCACGCTGATTGTCTCCGTGGGTGCCACGCTGGGGTCGGTGGCGGCTTTTTTGCTGGGGCGATTCGCCTTTCGCGCCAGCGTGGAACGGGCGGCTGGAAAAAATCCGAAATTCAAGGCGATTGATGCGGCCATCGGCACCAACGGCTGGAAGATTGTGGCGTTGCTGCGGCTTTCGCCGGTGGTGCCGTTTAACCTGAGCAACTACTTTTTCGGCTTAACGGGCATTGGCTTTGGTCCGTATGTGCTGGCAAGCTGGATTTGCATGTTGCCCGGAACAATTCTATATGTATATATTGGTTATGAGGCGAGTCAGGCCACCGACAACGCGGGAAAATCCGCCGGATGGCTGCACTGGATCCTCGTTGGCGTCGGGCTGGCGCTTATTGTTGCCGTCAGCTTTTATATTACACGGCTGGCCAAACGCGCCCTGGCCGGCGCATCAGAAGCTGCGGATATGCCGCTAACAGATCAAGCCGTTTCGCCGGTCGTGGCCGACTGGACGACACGCACATCCGTTCTGGCCATAGCGGCGGTACTTATGCTAAGTCTTACGGCCTGCACATGGATCAAACGGTCGGCGCTGGCGGGACTGTTTGGGCCGCCGCCGGTGAAACTGGTCAACAAATTCGCCCGCAAGCCCGGCGGGCCTGTGTTCAGCAATGCCGTGTTTAACAAAGTGGTATCCACGTATGTGCATCCTGGTGGCTGGGTGAATTATTTCGGACTGGCGGCACACCCACAAAATCTGGATGACTATATCGCCTCTTTGGCCAAGGCACCCTTTGCAAAGCTGGGCCGCAATCAGAAACTTGCGCTGCTTATCAATGCCTACAACGCATGCACCATGCGGCTGATATTGGATTATTACCCGAAAATTTCGTCCATCAAGGACATCCCGTCGGACAAACGCTGGGCGGCGGTGCGCTGGAAGATTGGCGACAAGCTTTACAGTCTGGAAAACATTGAGTTGATGCTGCGTTCGGACTTTGCCGATCCGCGTATTCGTTTTGCCATCGTATGTGCGTCAATCGGCAGTCCTCCGATTCGCCGACATGCCTACGAAGGCGACAAGTTGGAGGCGCAACTGCAAAGTCAGACGGAATATGTAAACAACAATCCGCGCTGGCTGCGCTTCAGCAAGTCGGGAAATACCATTTATTTAACCAAACTCTACGACTGGTACGATGAAGATTTCACCCAAGCCGCCGGTTCGGTCCTCAAGTTCGCCGCTCGCTTCAACAAGCGGCTGGCCGCGGACCTTGCCACCGGGAAAACACCGAAGGTGGTATTTGATTCCTATAATTGGGGGCTCAACAGTATCGCCAATGAATCCAATAATGGAGTCCAATAATGACCTGCACAACAGTTACAGATCATGCCATACCGGCTCTTGAGCCACGAGACCCATACAACCAGATACTGGCCGCCAACGTGCATCCTGCGGATTGGACCAACCCATCTCCCAAGCCCTGCTACGACCTTGTCGTCATTGGCGCGGGAACTGCGGGATTGGTAACAGCCGCAGGCGCGGCGGGCCTTGGTGCCACCGTCGCACTTATTGAAAAAGATCTGATGGGGGGCGACTGTCTGAACGTCGGCTGTGTGCCATCCAAGGCTCTTATTCGCGCCGCACGCGCCTGGCAGGAGGTCGCCGAAGTTACGGCTTTTGGCGGGCAGATTGCAAATTTCTCAGGCAGCTTTCCCGCTGTAATGGAACGCATGCGTCATTTGCGTTCCGCCATCAGTCATCATGACTCCGCCAAACGCTTTGCCGGTTTGGGTGTGGATGTGTTTTTCGGATCGGCGGCATTTGCCGATAAGTCTTCGGTAGCGGTGGGTCAGCAGGCGCTCATGTTTCGCCGTGCTGTTATTGCCACCGGGGCAAGAGCCACCGTTCCCGCCATTCCCGGCCTGGAACAGGTGGGGTATTTAACCAATGAAACCATTTTTTCCCTGGTGGAATTGCCGCGCCGCATGGCGGTGATTGGGGCGGGTCCCATTGGCTGTGAACTCGCACAAGCCTTCGCCCGTTTCGGCACCTGTGTTTTTCTCCTTACCTCCGGGCATCCCTTTCTGTCCGCGGAAGATCGCGACGCGGCGGAACGCGTGGAAATTTCCCTCCGACAGGATGGTGTGGAGATCATTGCCGATCAGCCGGTGCTGCGGCTTGGTGTGGATGGTGATAAAAAAATCGTTTATTTTTCCGGCCCCGGCGGTCGGTCCACCCTTCCCGTGGATGCCATTCTGGTGGCGGTGGGGCGAACCCCCAATTGCGGAAGCCTGAATCTGTCCGCCGCCGGGGTCGCGCATGATGCCCACAAGGGCGTACTGGTGGACGATTTTCTGCGCACCAAAAACAAATTGATTTTCGCCGCCGGCGATGTCTGCTCCGCGTGCAAATTTACGCACGCGGCCGATGCCATGGCCCGCATTGTTCTGCGCAACGCCCTGTTTTTTGGACGGGAAAGAGTGAGCCGATTGCAAATTCCACACTGCACCTATACGGATCCAGAGGTGGCGGGAGTGGGACTTTCCGAGACGCAGCTTATCAAGACCGGTACACCCTTTAAGACCATTCGTGTGGACCTTAAGACCATGGACCGCGCCATTCTGGATGGCGAAACCGACGGTTTCCTTAAGGTACGGATGGCTGTCGGAAAAGACCATATTCTTGGTGCCACACTCGTTGCCCGACACGCCGGTGAAATGATTTCCGAAATGACCCTGGCCATGACCGCAGGCCTTGGTCTTTCATCCATTGCCGGCACCATTCATCCATATCCCACACAAGCCGAGATATTCAAACGGGCAGGCGACGCGTTCAGCCGCACCCGTCTGACACCGCGCACCGAAAAAATTCTCCATGCGCTAATCAAAATACGCCGCTGGCTTTAACCCCCGGTGATAAACCCCGGCCCCCACCCGCCTTGGCCGGAAACCCGAATCATCCTGGCGAGCGCACCGGGTTGCCGGAAAGGCACGGTAAGTCGCCGGTCGCCGCAGTGGCTAACTGCGTCCTGTTATTAGCGATCCCCTGGCACCATGAAAATTCGGCAGTCAATGCCGAATTTTCATGGTAGAGGCGGTCGGATCTTTTACCAGATTCGCCCGGCGGTACGCCCGCAGTTTTATATCCGGCTCTCGCCTGGCATCCACGGCATGTTTACCCCGTATGCAATCTCGCCATCGCGCGGAAAGCTAACGCAGATAATAACTGGCGGGCCTGGCTAGAAAATCTTCCATTGCGATCCCCTGGCCGCCAACCAGCAGTATTCGTTTGGGCTTGAATTCCCGCTTGAACGTCTCCATGCCGGGAAGCGAACCTTTGTGGCCGCCGCTTTTTATTTCGATGGCGACGGTGGTTTGTCCTTGTCGCAGCACAAAATCAACCTCGTCATTGCGCTCTCTCCAGTAGGTAACCTCAATATTTTCACCCAGACTGGAATTAAGCAGATGCGCGCCAATGCACGATTCCACAAGCCGGCCCCAGTAATTGCCATCCTGTTTTGCCTGTTCAATGGTTTTTGCATTCATGGCACTGATCAGGCCGGTGTTCAGCGCCAGAAGTTTGGGACTTGAGGCTCGCTGGCGAATCAAGCCGGACGAATACTTTTGGATTCCGGCTGTCATCCCGGCACCCCGCAGAAGTTGCAGATAGTGGGCAAGCGTGGTGGTGTTGCCCGCGTCGGAAAGCTGGCCGAGCATTTTCTGGTAAGAAAGTATCTGCCCGGAATAGGCGCAAGCAAGCTCAAAGAGTTGACGCAGCAGTGCCGGTTTATCGACACGCGTAAGCAGCAGAATATCACGGGAAATGGTTGTTTCAATGAGCGAGTCGCGCAGATAGCGACGCCAGCGTTCGGGATCGGAAATCAGATCCACCGCGCCGGGGTATCCGCCGTAGAAAATGTAGTTGTCAAGGCTCCAGTCGAAGGCTTCGCGCATCTCGGCAAAAGACCAGTGGGGAACAGGAATGACTTCAAACCTGCCCGCAAGGCTTTCGGTCAGGCCGGTTTGCATAAGCAGGGGCGACGAACCAAGCAGCAGGACTTTCAGCGGCAACCCCTCACGTGTATCAGCATGCCATAGCCGCTTGACGGTATTGGGCCAGTGGGAAATTTTCTGAACTTCATCCAGAGCGAGCAACGCTCCGCCACGATGATCCTGTGCTTTTAGACGGGCAATGTCCCATTGCTGCTCCAGCCATTGGTTATCACGTGTGCCTGGTTCGTCGGCGGTGGCATAATGGCTGGGCAAAGTTGCGGCCTGCATAATCTGGATGGCCAGCGTGGTCTTGCCGACCTGCCTCGGACCGACAAGCACCTGCATAAACCGCCTTTTTTAACCGATTCGTCGGAGTATCATGTTATATATGGTTTGTCGTATCATAGGAAATGCTCATACAAATTACTCAACACGTTGAGTAAAAGCAATGTTGAGACCTATTCAATCCCGATACATCGGAACCAGCGGCGTGCCCACGGGCGCGTTTGCGATTCAAACGTTCCTGATAAAAAACGGGCACACCCCCTGAAACTGAAATCGGGATTAAGGCATCCGGGTATTCAATATCGAAGAAACATATCACTGGTATCGACGTGTGCGGCGAAACGGACAATCCGCCCGCACATCCTCGGAGTTTTCCTTATTCCTCCGGCACATTAAATCGGTAACCCACCCCGGTTTCGGTCAGTATATACCGTGGCTGAGACGGATCCGGCTCAAGCTTTTTGCGTAGCTGATTCATGTATACACGTACATAATGTGTTTCAAAAACCTGGGAGGTTCCCCATACCGCCTTGAGCAGTTGTTTGTGCGTCAGCACTTTTCCCACATTACGCAGCAATACCATCAGCAGGCGGTATTCATGCGGAGTCAGATGCACCATCCGGCCCGCCACTGTCACCTGCCGGGCATCGCGATTGATGGTGATTTCACCCGCCGTCAGAATATTGCCGCTGGTTTGTCCTGTGGTGGCCGCCCGGCGCAGCGCCACACGCACGCGGGCCAGGAGTTCACCCGCACCAAAGGGTTTGGTCAGGTAATCGTCCGCACCGGCGTCCAGGGCCTCTATTTTTCCGCGTTCCTGGCCGCGTGCGGAAACTATTAAAACAGGGACCTGCGACAACTGTCGCAGGTCACGCACCAAGTCCATTCCGTCGCGGTCCGGCAGGCCCAGGTCCAGTATGACCATATCCGGTGCCTGTAGGCCAAATTCACGCAGGCCCGCATCCGCGGTTGCGGCCTCAACCACCCGGTAATGCTGCCCGGTCAGGGCGATATGGAGGAATCGCCGTATCGCGGTGTCATCCTCTATCACCAGAATAAGCGCTTTGCATACATCCATAGCAATGAATCTCAACCGCCGGCAGGCCGCAGGTCAAGGGCTGGCGGCTGGCGGCTGTACCGAGAGCAGGAGAGAGTTGATCAGGTGATCATTAGAGCTCAAGGAAAGAAGAGCAGGACTCTTTTGGGAAAGTTGCGAGAAAAGTGTGAGCAAAGTGCTTAAAATGTAGAAGATGGCCGGCGGCTGCGCCGAGAGCAGGAGAATGTTGAGCAGGTGATCAGTAGAGCGCAAGGAAAGAAGGACCGGACTATTTTGGGAAAGTGGTGAAAAAAGTGTGAGCAAAGTGCTTAAAATGTAGAAGATGGCCAAAGTGATGTCCTTGTTTTATAGACTATGGCCAAGCGAAATCGCAAAAAAGGGCTTGTTTTGTAGACTATGGCCAA
>JAJYPG010000056.1 GCA_021795535.1 Planctomycetota bacterium | reverse complement strand
AAAGCTGCAGCGGATCGAACTGATACAGCGGATGCGGAGCTCCGTTGGCACCAAGCTCAGCGTTATTGGCGTAGCTGTGGTAGAAATTCAAACCGTTGGAATGAACATAGCCGGCATCATAGCCATAAAGCATTTCGGCCTTGCCGCCGATCATCCAACCTGCTTTCCGGAATGCCGGATCGCTGAGGTTGATGGAACGGGAAACGGCCAAGTCAAGCTGGTCCATCTGAATATGGTTGCCACCTTCGGTATCAAACACGCGGCCTGGAATCGGGTGGTTCTGGCCGGAAAGATTGGCGGTGTAGCCAACTTCCATGTAGCCGTAGATGTCAAACCCGGCGTTGGAAATTTCCTGGCCGAGAGACTGCTTGCCGGCCGGAACCTTGTCCAGACCATACATCAGCAGTGGATTGGTATCCACCGGGGTGGCATCCATCGATGCCGTTCCGGACGATGTGTTGGTGGCTGCGTAGGAAAGGCCAGCAGTCGCCATGACGGCGGCCACGGCCAATAGCGTGCCCAACGAACGTTTAACCATGAGACTTCTCCTTAAAAAAGAGGACAGTTAAGCACCAATACTCCTTGATGCCCTATAAAGCAAAAGCAAACTCTGTGCCGTTCTGCTCAATTTTTAGCCACAAGAGGCTTTTTATTGAACAAAACGAACTTTTTCGCCGCGACGCCGCAATTCTTGTTAAGGTTTTATTGCCAAAAGATTAGCCTTTTGCACAAGTCAAACCAACAAACGCCCAAAAAACGGGCAGTACGAGTCGCCTCTCAACAATCTCCCGGAAAAACCCGAATCGTTCCGCTGCGCCGCAAAAATATCGCAGGCCATTGGTTTTTGGCACCAAGCTCCTTAGTAGCTTAGTCCAACGCTTAAACCAACCACCGTAGCCTGACTGTGGCTGCCGGTCGGCTGGGAATAGCGGCTACCGGCAAAAATTTCTTCCACAAATCCGCCTACAGTAAGTGCTCCGTAACCCGCAGGAATGTTCAAGACGGAATTAACCGGATACTCCGCACCCAGACCAACGGTGGTACCAAGATAACCATCGCGATAACTGACCTGGTTTACATCCAGCCGTTTTTCATTGCTGATAAAAGAGACACTGGCGTAGGGGTTTAAGATCGCGCCACCGGTATTGGGAAGCGTATAGGTCGGGCTTAGGCCAAGTTCATAGTATTGGCCTGCGTTGGAAGTGTAGTTGGCACCATTAAAATCAAAACCAACATACACATAAGGATTCAGAGATATATTGTTAAGGTAACTTTGGGTGTTGAGCGTGGCCTTGACATAAATTTCCTGCATATCCGTCTGGCCATTGCCACCTTTAACGGGCGGCGCGCCAGCGGTGGAACTCCATGAACTTACGGGTGTGATGTAATTGGTATAACCAGCATCAAGGCCGACAAGATTCATCACATCATAGTGATAGCCCAAAGTAATATCCAGTTCGGTAAAATCGCTGGAGGGGACATTGCTGGTGTAGGTTGTTCCGGAGCGAACACCGGCGGTTCCCTGCTGAAGGCTATCGAGGTAAGGTTTGCGGACATTGGAGGAAAAATCGCCAAAAAGTTTAAGGTAGACATCGCCATATTGCTGCAGGCTTACGTCCAGCTTGCTGTTGTTCATAAGGTTGAAACGATTGGGAGATACATCGCGATAGCGGAACCAGTAGTCATTGGCGTAGGTGAATTTTGTGGAAAAGTGGATCAGGCCCGTGTTGGTGCCCGAAGCTTCCTGATTGGGCATAATCGGATTGGCCGCAAGATTGGCAATATCGTCAAGAGAAAGTGTGGACGTTGGCGGCAAACCCACAGTTGGCACCGGGGCGGCGCAAGCCACTGACGCCAAGACGGCCAAAGCCATGGCGGCGGTAAAAAGTCCTTTGGACTGGAAGCTGACCAAAGTAAATATCCTTAAGAATCCAACCAAACCAAATTAAACAATATCAAACAGTTTTAACTCAGACATTTCTGAATTCAGCCATCCCCGCGATCCGACAATTATCAGATCATACGGCCTGTTGTGCCAACGGTTCACTAAGCCAAACACATAACTGTCCGATCATTCAAACAAGACAGTTCAAAACGCCCGCATCCATCGGGCTGTTGAAAAACAATTCGGAGCCAACCAATATCCAGGCTCAAGCGAACAACGGAAACTCGTTTCCAACTTTGATCGCCTATTTATGCAGCAGCAACAGTTTGCTGGTTCGTTATCAAAACCATCACAAAACCATCACCTATGAGCCTATAACAGTTATCGGCTCAAGACAAGAAAATGGAGCAATAAAAACTGCTTCATCTCCAAGTCTGTGCCGGGAATTTTAATGCCTTGTATTAAGATTGCAAGCGAATGTGAATAAGAATCTGTTAATTTTTCGCATAAACGGATATTTATCAACTTCTTACAGCATGCACTGAATAATATGGAGGCTGTAAATTTTCCATTTTTTGGATTTCCGGGTGTGGCCGGTGCCCTTAAAGAAGGCATTACATTAGAAAAACCGCCGCCGCCACCACTGTGGTCCACAAGCCGTTTTTATCTCCCTCGGCGGTCTGCACGATGCTTCGCGTACGAACGACATTGCCGCTCATGCGGTAAATCTCCTTGCGTTCGTCGTAATTACGCTGTGGATCGAATTCTATACCAAGTGTCATGGCGAGCATGGTCGCCGCCATATCTTCAACATAGTCGCCGGTCCTTTCCTCGGTAAGTCCATACCCCGTGTGACGGGCGATGTACCCGTACTGATCGCGAATGGGCATGGCAACGCCAATGCCGGAGCTTAGAAGCCTGTTGGGTTCATCACTGCTTGATTCACTGATAACGCCAAAGGCCACCTGACCGGGAATAAGTTTACGAATTCCGTCGCTTACGGTGACAATCTTGCAGCGCGCCGGAAGGATGCCGGAAACCTGCACAAGATTAAATTTCTCAATACCAGCATGTCTTAATGCAAGTTCCGCGGACTGGGCCTTGTAACGGTGACGTCCGACACCTTTGGTGAAAAACACGCGGGTCGGTATAGGGGCGGTCCATTCATGTGCCATGTTCAAAGTCTCCGGAAGCCCGCGGGTGACGGGCTAAATTCCTGTTTTACATCGGCCACGTCAACACGCCGCACCCGCAGTCTAAAAGCATAACGCACAAACCCCGTGTTATCACGCCACGCCCCTATCGCAATTGGCATGGGTTAAGTTACGGACTGCAGTTTTACCCCAAGCAAGCCCAAAGCTGTGTGCGGGCAACGCGCTGGAGATTGGGCGCCATCGAAAGTGCCATGCACCCTTTCACCGGGCAGTTTCATCCACGGCGGCCCGCGTCAAAACAGTCTGATGTTCCGCCATATCCGGCATGGTGATCTGTACTTTGCCGATCCGCCGGACGTCGCTTTCGGTAACGGTTAGTCTTAAATTCTCCAGTTCAATGGACACGCCCTTGACGGGAATGGTGCCCAAATGATTTATTATCAACCCGCTTATGGTTTGATAATCCTGACTTTCCAACAGATGCAGGTTCAATTCGCGATTAATATCTGTGATGTTCGTCCTACCATCCACCTCCACATTGTTCGCACTAATCCGCCGGAACTGTTTGACCGCGGGCGTTTCAAATTCATCAGCTATGTCACCGACAATTTCCTCAAGAATATCCTCGCTGGTCACCAGGCCCGCGGTGCCTCCGAATTCATCGAGTACAATGGCCATGTGGACACGCTGCACACGAAACTGCCGCAGCAGATCGCGCAGCGGTTTGGTGTGGGGAACAAACAGCGGAGGTCGCATAAGCTCGCGAACATTGAATTTGCCATCGGCATCGGGCCAGCGCGGCAGCGAAAGCAAATCCTTGGCGTAAAGCATGCCTAAAATATTGTCCAGATTGCCATCATGCACCGGCAGGCGGGAAAGGCCATCGCGCAGGATCTTTTCGCGAATTTCCTCCAGTGGGGAATGAATACCAACGGTCACCATATCCGTTCGCGGCGTCATAATCTGACTGACCTGCAAATCCTGAAAGCTCATCACGCCTTCAATCATTTTCTTCTGGTCTTCATCCACCGCGCCCTCGGAAACAGCGGCCAGAAATTCCTCCTTGTTTTCCACCGCCTCGCCCTGCGCCAGGGATTGATCTGTCACGCCGCAGAGCCGACGCACCAGTCCATCAAAAAGCCGCAGGAACAAAATCAGGGGAAACAACATGCGATAAGCGGGCAGAAGTATTGTCGGGCCAAAAAATGCAACCAGCGACTCACCGGCATAAATGGCCCAGGCATTGGCAATGGCTACGGAAAAAACCAGAAGAATAACCGCCGCGATGGCGGTACCCGCGATAAACGTAAAAACCGATGGAGCCGTGCGCAAAGAATCCAGACTGTAAATAGCCAGGGCCACAATACTGACATTGCAGGCAATTCGCGCGGTGGAGGCAACCAGAGCCAGTTGTTCCTGATTCCGTACCAACAACTCCAACGCCTGCCCCCGGCCACGCCGCACCAGTTCCTTTTCCAGCGTCACCCGTGAAATAGTCCGCAGCGCGTAAGCCAGGGATGACGCCATAAGCGTGCCGAATGTCGCGGGAAAAAGCAGCCAGAATGCCCAGTTCATGTCGCCACCTTTTTGCGGTTTGAATTTTTATTACCACCCGCGGCCTTCAACCGACTCGCACCACGCCGCCGGGTTACGGCAGGAGAAGCGGCATAGACCGCGCCAACACCCAAATGGACCAGAATTTCATCTTCACGCCGATGCATGATGCGAGCTTCGGCTCTGGTCAAATCGTTATATCCGCATACATGCAGCAAACTGTGTACCATGTAAAGCAGAAGCTCGTTTTCCACATTATGGCCGCGCTTGATAGCCTGCCGACGTGCCACATCCAGACAGATAACGGTATCAAGCTCCAAAAGCCCCGGTGTATGGGTATCGTCCGAAAAATCAAATGTAAGAACATCCGTCGGGGTCGGAATATTCATGGTTTGTCCATGCAAACGCACCATCTCCCGGTCATTTACCAGACGTACAGACCAAAAACCCGTAGACTTTTGTTCCATGGCCAGCAGACGCTTCAAATAACGGCGAAACCACCGGACCGATGGACATCCGGTATCGCTTTTCCGTCGTGCCATAACCGCATCAAATCCCTGCAGTACCAGGCTTATCCTTGATGTGCCGTTTGCCAACATGGCATTGCGCACATGGCCTGATACTCCGCGGGAAATTCTTTTTTTGCCTCTTGTCGTCATCATGCCCATCAGGCCGGCCTGGAAATTTTTTGCGATTGTGTCTGCAATGACACCTTCGGGTAGGCCACTCGAGCGTGGTGTACCCCAGCCAAAGTTCGAACCAGACATTGTTCTATCTGGCCCAGATCGCGCAGCGTTAAATCACATTGATCAAACTGTCCATCCAGCAGTCGTTTCATAATCATCTGATGCACAGCCCCTTCAATTCTTGCCGCAGTGGGATCCACCAGCGCCCGGACCATGCTTTCCACACCATCGCAGATCATAAGGATGGCGGTTTCGCGTGACTGTGGCCGGGGGCCGGGATAACGAAATTCCGTTTCATTCAAATTGGAACAAAGACCGCCGGTCAATTCCTCGCGTGCCTGGCGATCCCGTGCCTGTTGATAAAAATATTCAACGACCGTGGTGCCGTGGTGCTCGCCAATAAACCGTTGCACTGCATCCGGCAGGCCATATTCCCGTGCCAGTTCCAGTCCATCTTTTACGTGGCCAACCACAATCAGCACACTCATCGCCGGCGAGAGTTTTTCATGCCGGTTGCCGCGGCCGGCGGTGTTTTCCACAAAATAGCCAGATTTGAGCATTTTTCCAATGTCATGATAATAAGCGCCTACACGGCATAAAAGGGCGTTGGCACCAATTTGTCGCGCCGCGGCCTCCGCCAGCACACCCACAATCAGCGAATGATTGAATGTGCCTGGCGCTTCCAGAGCCAGTCGTCGCAGCAAGGGGCGATTGGTATCTGACAATTCCAAAAGAGTCATGGCGGTGGGATGCCGGAAAATCTTTTCAATCATGGGAATAAGAAGCAGACTTACCAGCACCGCCGCCAGCGCCGCTACGCCGGCCAAAACAGAATCGCGTAAAAGAAGCGTAAAGTCCGGGTGCCGATTCAACCACAGCCAGTCCAGCGGTGTCGCCCGCCCCAGACGCGAATGCAGCAACCCAAACCCGATAACAGTGGCCCCCACAGCCAAAGCCGTAATTGTGCCGACGCGCAAAAGCTGCGTGCGCGTGCGAATCTCCCCCAGCAGTAAAACCAGCAAAACCGATCCCACAAAACCGGCCAGAAAAAAACTCATCCCCTCGCCCAGCGCCACTTTCACCAGCAGCGCATTGAGCATTGAAAATCCGACGGCAAAACGTTGGTCAAACCCAACCGATAAAATAAGCGCCACGAGAAATACAGGCCCTAATCCAAGCAGGAATATGGCGTTGCTCATTCCCGCCAGCATAGCCCCCTTGGCCACCAGCAGCGTAAAGACAACCAGCAAGGCGGGAGTCCAGGCTGACCGCTTCATGGTGCGCAGTCGCCACGCCAGATACAGCGACCCCACCAGCGTAAGAATCGCGGCCAACAGATCCGTCCCCACCATTCGCTCTTCCACCAGCCACGGGTGGCGTAACCGCAGCTTGATCATGTAGGCATCATGCGCAGCCAATAAAACACTGCGTGTGGACGGACTTATTTTCTGTCCCACCCGAGCCAAAACCTCTCCACGATGGTAGAGCGTCCGCGGAATTTTTACCGCGGCCACACTTTTTTCGGCCAACTGTTCCGTGGCATGACTATCCAGCAGGTACGATGGCTGATCCACCGCCACCAGATATGCCGTTATGGTCCGCCATGCCGGTTGCGGAAAACAGCGGCGGACGATCGGCTTGAATACCGCGCCGCCCATACCTAAAACCCCCACACGATTAATTGGCATGCTGGTAAATTTTCCGGTGCCGGATGCGGTGCCAACCACGGGCATCAGCACATGGTTCACCCGTCGTTGATAAATCGTCTGCCACGTTTTTTTATCCACCACCGGAGTGGATTTCAGCGTCGCTATCAACAGCCGCACATCCTGCGCGTATTCCTTGAACTGATTCTGTTGCACCACATTATGCAACCATACCAACGCACCGGTGGTAAGAACGGGAAATCTGCGCCGCAGCGGAGGCGGTAAATTCTTGGGGGTTTTAACGGCGGCAACATCGTAGGGCAGATTGGCAAGTTGCCCCTGAATAAGGTCATAAAAGTTATTGGACGAATTGAGCTTAAGCACTGCGGGAGTGCGTAACCGCGCTTGCTGACGCAGCACTGCAAATTGCGTTGGATTCGGAATACTGAAAGAGACCGGCGAAAGAATGGTCGTCCGGGCAGTACCGCCTATCTGCAAATTTTTCCCATTGGGAAGCGAAATCAGCGAGACCAGCATTAAAAAGAAGGCCACACCGGCCAACAGCCAAGGC
>JAJYPG010000055.1 GCA_021795535.1 Planctomycetota bacterium | reverse complement strand
CGGCAGGCGGCGACGCAGTGGGCGATGCACCACTTTTTCCACAATGCGTTCCACCACACCGCTCGGCTGGCTGATCGACTGATTAACCGGGCGGGTTTCAATGCTGCCCGCCGCTATTACACCGTTGCCCAGCACCGCAGGCGTGGGGTCGCCGCACACATTGCACGCGGCGGCGGATTCCACTTTCAATGCTTCAATGTCGCTCTCGGCATTGTCATCATCGGAAGTTGAATTCAATGGCTGACTAAGCTTGGAACCATCGCGGTACAGCGCCACGGCTTTAAGGCCCAGGAGCCAGCTTTCGCGATAGGCCTCTTCAATATCCGCGATGCCAACCTCGTTGGGCAGGTTGATGGTTTTGCTGATCGCTCCGCTGATGAATGGCTGCGCCGCGGCCATCATGCGGATGTGGCCCTTATGATGAATAAAGCGTTTGCCCTTGCGGCCACAGCGGTTGGCACAATCAAACACGGCCAGATGATCCTCTTTCAGGTGCGGGGCGCCTTCAATGGTTTGCGCGCCACAGATAACATCGTTGGCTTCGCGAATTTGCCGATTGGTAAAGCCCAGGGAACGCAGCAGGTTGAAGGATGGTTTCTGCCACTGTTCGGGAGAGAAACCCAGTCGCGTCATAACCGCTTCACCCAGAGACCAGGGGGAAAAGGCGAAGGCCAACTCGAAAACCGCGGGCAGACACCCTTCGATTTTGGTCAGTTCTTCATCCGTGAAGCCCTTCGCCTTAAGTGTCTCCCGATTGATGTGCGGTGCCCCTTTAAGGGTCAGCGTGCCCATCACATAAGTCAGTATGTCTTTGATCTGACCGTCCGAATAGCCCATGTTTTTCAGCGCTGGCTCAACGGACTGATTGGCAATTTTGAAATAACCACCGCCCGCGAGCTTTTTGAATTTCACCAGAGCAAAGTCCGGCTCAACGCCGGTGGTATCGCAGTCCATCAGCAGGCCGATGGTACCGGTGGGGGCAATAACCGTCGTTTGGGCATTGCGATAACCATGCTTTTCACCCAATGCCACAGCGCGGTCCCACGCCTCGCGTGCCGCGGTCAGAAGGGTTTTGCTTGCGGGAGCTGTGGCAAATTGACGCTCGTCAATGGCGACGGGCTTGATGGCCAGATTGTCATACGCCTTTTCATCAGCCCATGCGGCGGCACGATGATTTTTCATGACACGCAGCATATCCGCGCGATTGCGGTGGTAGCCAGGGAAGGCGCCAAGTTCCGCCGCCATTTTGGCGGATGTGGCGTAGCTTTCCGCGGTCATAAGGGCGGTAATGGCACCGCATATTGCGCGAGCCTTGTCGCTGTCATAGGGAATTCCCGCAACCATCAGCATCGAACCGATATTGGCATAGCCCAGGCCAAGGGTGCGGTATTCATAGCTAAGGCGGGCAATTTCGCGGCTGGGATAGGCGGCCATCAGCACGGAAATTTCCAGAACGATGGTCCACAGCCCGCACGCATGACGAAAGCCTTCAATATCAAATTCGCGCGTGGCGGGGTTAAAGAGCTTCATCAGATTAATGGATGCCAGGTTGCATGCCGTGTTATCCAGAAACATATATTCGCTGCACGGGTTGCTGGCGTTAATGCGGCCGCTTTGCGGGCAGGTATGCCATTCGTTAATGGTGTCGTCATACTGTACGCCGGGGTCGGCACAGCGCCATGCCGCAAAGCCGATCTGTTCCCAAAGCTTACGCGCCTTGATTTTTTTCTGCACCTTGCCGGTGGTGCGGGCAATGAGTTCCCAATCGCCATCTTTTTCCACTGCGGAGATGAATTTATTGGGTACGCGGACGGAATTATTTGAATTCTGGCCGGAAACGGTGGCGTAGGCTTCGCCGTTAAAATCAAAATCGAGCTTCAGGTGCATTTTGGAGGCGAGTTCCTGCTGATCTTTGGGCAGGTGCTTGATGCCTTCAACCATGGCGGCAACTTTAATTTCCTCACGTACTTTCCAGTTCACGAAATCTTCAATATCCGGATGGTCCAGGTCCAGGCAGACCATTTTCGCGGCGCGACGTGTGGTTCCACCAGACTTAATGGCTCCCGCGGCGCGATCGCCTATGCGCAGGAAGCTCATCAGGCCGGAGGACTTTCCACCACCGGAAAGGGATTCCTCTTCGCCGCGCAGACGGGAAAAGTTGGCACCGGTGCCCGAACCATATTTGAATAGCCGGGCCTCGCGCACCCACAGGTCCATAATGCCGCCGGCATTCACCAGATCGTCATCCACACTCTGAATAAAGCAGGCGTGCGGCTGCGGATGGGTATAGGCATCCGCAGCTTCCTGAAGTTGATGATTTTTGGGATCCACATACCAGTGCCCTTGCGACGGCCCGGTGAGGTTATAGGCATAATTCAGGCCGGTGTTGAACCACTGCGGCGAATTGGGCGCGGCAAGCTGTGTGAGCAGCATATAGGCAAGTTCATCGTAAAACGCCTGAGCATCTTCCTGCGTGTCAAAATAGCCATGCTGCTGCCCCCAGTGCATCCAGCAGCCCGCCAGACGATGGACCACCTGTTTGACTGAGCGTTCCGGCCCGGTTTTAGGTTTGCCATTGGCGTCTAAAACGGGTTTGCCGCTTGCATCCACCTGCGGAATGCCCGCTTTGCGGAAGTATTTGCTTACCATAATGTCGGTGGCAAGCTGCGACCAGGACGCGGGAATTTCCGCATCCTTCATTTCAAACACCACGCTGCCGTCCACATTGGTAATGCGGCTGGTGCGCTGGGCAAATGGAATGGTGGAATAGACATCAACTCCGGGTTTGGTAAAACGGCGCGTGATTTTCATAACGGTATTCTCCTGCTTCCGTGCATATATGGAAACATACAAAAACAATGCCTGATCGCGGCTTTTCCAACGTTCAGGATCGGGTTTAATCTGTCCGGGCCATCCGGGCGCAACGGTCCAAGGCCGCTTTTGCGCCCGCATAGGGAAATTTTCATATCCCCATGAAACGGGTTAAAAAAGCCGGCGAAACCCCTTCCTGCGGATTCGCCAGCGCGACCATCCCTGGCCGCGCATCCAAATTTCGCAGCCGTGGCGGGAGTGGAATTCCAAATTGTCAAACCAGCCGACCAGACAGTGCCCAGGTTTTGCCCGGGCGGTGTGGAATGTGGTCAACCGGATTCGGTTACTCTTCTTTTGGCCGTCGCAGTGCTTTCCATGCCAGGAGATATTCCCATCTCCATGCAACCAGCCATCAAATTTTCAATCCGCCAGCCTAAATCCGGCGGGTTTAATCCACCTTGGGCAATGTAAGCCCAGGTTGGTCCTGATATTTGCCTTTTTTGTCCGCATAACTGGTGGTGCAGACTTTCTCGCCGCGCAGAAAAATAATCTGGGCGATGCCTTCATTGGCATAAATTTTGGCCGGCAACGGTGTGGTGTTGGAAATTTCAATGGTGATTTTTCCTTTCCACTCCGGTTCCAGGGGTGTTACATTCACAATAATACCGCAGCGGGCGTAGGTGCTTTTTCCCACACAAATTGCGAGAATGTCGCGTGGTATTTCAAAATATTCCACGGTTTCACATAAAGCGAAACTGTTAGGCGGAATAAGGACGAAGCCATCTTTGGCGGCATCCACATCCACAAAACTGCGTGCCGAAAACTTTTTCGGGTCTACCACTTCAGAATTAACATTGGTGAAAATTTTAAAGCTCGGTCCCACACGTACGTCATAACCGTAGCTGGAAACGCCATAGCTGATATGTCCCGGACGCTTCACCGCGCGTTCAAAGGGTTCTATCCGTATCTGTTGTTCAATTTGTGAATCGGCCAGAATACCCATGACACGCCTGCAAATTAGTCGGCTCGAAACCAGATGGTTCGGTATTGATCGCAACACCGGCAAAGACCGTCTGTTCGGCTTTTGTTAGTATAACGCGCCTCGGCCGGCGATTCAAGAATTGTACGCGACATCTTGAATTGAATCACCATCCGAAACCCAGGCCTTAGGCTCTGACGGGCCGCATTTCCGCGAGGCTTTGTTAAGACTGCGTTTGCCACCCGTGAAGGAACCATTAAGACCATCACGGATACTACTTTAACACTATCCCTTGTGGTGTCAACTAATTTTGTATCTAAATATTGAATGACAGGTTATCCACAGCTCTAACCCATTTTATTCACTAAACTTGTGGCAATTATAAAAAAATACACCATGGGTAGTGATGCTTAAATTTTACCTGTTGGTAAATTGCGTAACCGCGACTTGCCGCCAGAGACTGGCGTTTCTCCAGTATCGCTTAAAAATCCGATTTTCCGACAGTTTTGCCCCAAAAAACCTTATAAATTCCATTTTTTTGTCAACAGCGTGAAAATGGGCATTAACACCGCCAGATTGCAATAATCAGGCGGAATTCACAACACCCGTAAAAGGTTAAACACACCCAAACAATCCCCCACATTTTAGTGATGCCGCACGATAGCTCAAACCGCAGATGGCGGAGATTCATCGCCGGGACGGTCCACGCGACGCACATCCAGAAGGAACGCGAAAACCAGTCCGGCGATGGCCGCCAGAATCAGCGGTGTGCGCGTTACCGGATTCAGGGCCATGGCCATGTACCAGGGAATTGGCTGAACCGGCTTCGGTTCGATGGGTTTGAGCGTTTCATCAATCAGGCTTTGCACATCGCGCGGCCGGGCAACCCGGCCCAGCGGCAAGACCTGCTCGCCAGGGTTAACCACATCCAATTGCCGATCAGCCAGGCGCTGCAAGATAACGGGATTGGTCGCCACCAGATGCAGCAGCAGACGATCCTGGGAAATTTTTTCGTTGAGTACCCGCAGCGACGCCTGCAGGTCGTTGCGCTGTGCCTGGGATTGACGCAGGTTCGCCAAAGCCGGAGCAAGAATAATCGCGGCAATAATGGCCAGTGCCGCAACAATAGCGGCCCAGCTTAGCGCGCCAATGCCGAACACAAACGGAAGCGTTAGAAACGATGGGGTGTGACGATAGCGACGCATAAAACAATCCGGACGAACACCATGCCTGTAACGCTATTGTGCGCTTCGGCGGCCCACGCGGCAAGGGCGTGATTTTCCGCGGGGCGAATGTGGCGCAAAAAAGCGGGGACTCCTGACCATCAAAAGTCCCCGCATCAACCAATTGAATCATCACCCGCAATGACGGTCCATGAAAGCCCTGGCGGATTTCACCGGTTGCAACTGGATTTACTTTACCCTTTATTCCAGAACCGGGCGCCATAAACCGCCTGCTCGCCCAGCTCTTCTTCAATACGCAGAAGCTGGTTGTATTTCGCCACACGGTCGCTGCGCGCCGGAGCACCGGTTTTAATCTGGCCGCAGTTGGTGGCCACGGCAATGTCCGCGATGGTGGCGTCTTCGGTTTCGCCGCTACGGTGGCTAAGCACCACACTGTAACCGTTGCGCATGGCAAGCTGCACGGCTTCAAAGGTTTCAGTCAGGGTGCCGATCTGGTTTACCTTCACCAGAATGCTGTTGGCGGTCCCGGTGCTGATGCCTTTTTGCAGATACTCGGTATTGGTGACAAACAGATCATCACCCACCAGTTGAATTTTCCTGCCCAGCTTGTCGGTCAGTTTTTTCCAGCCTTCCCAGTCGCCTTCGGCAAGGCCATCCTCCAGCGAGCGGATGGGATATTTGTCCACCCAGCCGGACCAGATTTTAATCATGTCATCAGAAGAAAGCTTGCGATCCGGATCGCTCTTGAAAAGTTTGTAGTGTTTTCCGGCATGATCCCACAACTCGCTGGCCGCGGGGTCCACCGCAATGAAAATATCCTTGCCCAGTTTGTAGCCGGCGGCTTTCACCGCTTCGGCAATAACTTCCAGGGCTTCATCATTGGATTTGAGACTGGGGGCAAAGCCGCCTTCATCACCGACTGCGGTGCTGAGGCCTTTTTTATGCAGAACCTTTTTCAGCGTGTGATAAACTTCCGTACCCATACGCAGGGCATGGGCGAAGTTTTTTGCACCCCATGGCTGAATCATGAATTCCTGAAAATCAACATTGTTGTCGGCATGTTTGCCGCCGTTAAGAATGTTCATCATGGGAACCGGCAAAACCTTGGCCGAGGTGCCACCAAGATAGCGATAAAGTGGCAGTCCGCTGGCGGTGGCGGCGGCCTTGGCCACGGCCATGGAAACGCCCAGAATGGCATTGGCGCCAAGCTTGCTTTTGTTGGGTGTGCCGTCAAGTTCAATCATCAGGCGGTCAATATGTTCCTGATCGCGTGGGTCAAGTTCAATAATTTCCGGGGCAATTTTAGTATTCACATTGGAAACGGCCTTGCTGGTTCCCTTGCCAAGGTAGCGTTTGGCATCGCCATCGCGCAGTTCCACAGCCTCGTTTTCGCCGGTGGAAGCACCACTGGGAACTGCGGCCCGCCCCAGTGTGCCATCATTGAGCATTACATCGACTTCCACTGTGGGATTGCCGCGGGAGTCAAGAATTTCCCGAGCTTTAACGTGCATAATTTCCAGATTCATAAATAGCGTCTCCAGTTTTTCAAAAACATTGAGTTACAAGCATAAAACAAGTCGGGCCAACAAGGTCCGACAGTTAACAAGCCCATAATGTAGCACAACGTGGCTAAGTCGCAACGAATAGTCTCCTGCCAGCGACTGCACCGAGAGCCGTAGACAAGGAGAAAGTTGAACAGGATCGTTCAAGGAAAGAAGGCAAAAAAGCGGACGGTACATTTTAATTTGCGTCGAGCGGGCCACGGGATAACTCCCGTGGCTGGTCGCCTGAGGTGATCGGCTTAAATATAAACGACGAAGATAATTTTGCTCTGGTCCTTATAATTTGTAAAAAATGCCAAAAATTTGTGTTCGCGAAAAATTTGTTGCGGTTTTTATAAAAATTCGGCGAGTGGGCAAGAAAATGATAAATTCTCGATAAATTCTCCTTGACTCATGCGGAATTCACTTATAGACTTCATTCATGCATCGGTCTCAGCGTACTCAACGTAGCTATTTGAGACGTTGAGTTGTGGTAATTAGAAAACAGGTTCCCTTCACGGTGAGGGGTTTTTTACGCGGTGCATTGGTCTGCGATGATTGGGCGAAGCGGATAATTTTACGCCGGTCTTTGTGGATGCGAATGGTTTTTTGTGGTGGCCGGGATGTTTTGCCACCGCCATACGGTTTCAGTGCTTTTTTTGGAGAGTAGTTATGTTTTCTCATAAGTCATTGATTATTGGATTTGCTGCGGCATCGCTGGGCACTTTGGCGGTCGCTCCGTCGGCCTTCGCCGGGCTGTCGCTTCAAGTAACGGTCGGCAGTAACTCGCAAACCTACGCCTTCACCGATTTGTCTGCCGCTTTAGGTTCGGGAACTTATGGAACCACTGGGGCCAGCTTGGGGGGTTTTACCTGGAATGGAATTTTACTTACCGGCGTTGGCACCGATCAACTTACATCCAGTTTAAGCACCATTAAAAATGGCAACACTGGTCCTGGCAATGAAGCCATTACTTTCGATGTGTCTGAA
>JAJYPG010000054.1 GCA_021795535.1 Planctomycetota bacterium | reverse complement strand
CATGGGACAATCACGCTTGCCGCTGATGACGATGCGACCTGTTTCCAGCCGCACATCCACATCCTCCTCGCGAACGCCCGCAAGGTCCGCACAGATCAGAAAAGCATGCCGCGTTTCATACAGATTGATGGATGGCCGCCAGGATTCCCGCGCCCAGGCCCCAAATACATGGCGGGCAAGAACAGTATCCCCAAGTTCATTGGCCAGCCGACTGGCAATGGTATCCTCCCGGGCGGAGGCTAGTTTAATGGATAACATGGCGGTGCTCCCGCAGGATTTTCGTTCTTCATACCGCTGGCGCTCCACAGCGTCGCGAAGAAGCATACTACAATACACATTTTACGCTTTTCCCGTCCGCGGGGAAACACAGCCGCAGGCGAGTGAACCGAAAGTATGGCTATTTTCGGTGGGATTGCCGACAGGCCTTGCATGATGCTACCGATACATTATGTATTGGATTTGACGGCAATATTTATTTCGGCGATTGTGGCGGCGGGATCCGACACTTCAACAATCAGTTTGGCATAACGGTCGTGCCGCAGGTCAATCGCCATGGCTTTGGCCGGGTTATGAACATCCCAGAACACTTTGTCCCCATCAACATGAAAAGTTCCGGCGGTGATGACACCCGGAATATAGGTGCCCGGGGCGCGGATACCACGCACATGATCCGGGGCGGCATGAGCGCCCACGACATGTTGCAGGGGAATTTCCAGATGGCTTTTCAATGACCAGACTTTATCCCAGCCCATAACACGAACAATCAGCAGACCATCAACAATTTGAACTTCTGTCATAATCGACCGCCTTTCAGGAATATGCGTGACCGAATAAATGCCACTATACCACCAATGGTTGGCATCTTGTCAAAACAAAAAAAAGTTGCCCTCTGGTTTTTCCAAGTATTTTACTGCAGTATCTGTAACATTTGCTGGTCGCCGCAGGCGACTTGGGAACGGGACCGAAACAACTTCCTGATTCGCGCGACAACGGATACAGTTCCCCTTGCGGAAGCGCAGGCACCGAGTCTGTACCACCAATAATTCCCGATTAAATTCGGGATTATCTTCATTTGTCACAATTATTCCAAACCACGGATTGCACTGTTTACACGGATAGACCAGAAAGGAATAATCGTTATTCTGTGAAAGCCTGTAATCCGTGGTTCAAAACAGTAAACCAATATAAAAAAGGGTCTTCGGGCAATCGAGTGGGTAAAAAACCATCTTTTTTCACATTGCACATATTACTACGCTGCTATTTCCGGCAAAGGTTGAAAAGTGAGGTAAAACGTGTATACTGATCGGTCTTGAAAAGAATTAGGAGTGTTTGTTATGCCTCATGTTTGTCATTTCACCGGACGCAAGACCCGAATTGGTCGGCAGTGTACTTATCGTGGCAAGGCCAAGTACCTGGGCGGAGTTGGCATCAAGATTACCGGACGTTCGTCCCGCAAGTTCAAACCAAACCTACAAAAAGTTCGCGCTATTGTGGATGGCAGAGCAGTCCGCATCTGGGCTTCCGCCAAAGCCATCAAATCCGGCTTGGTTACCAAACGGTTGGCGCGACGGCATGTCTATCGCAAGCCAACTGCCGCCGTTGCGGCATGAAGCCGACATTAAACTCTCCCCATCCCGAATTTTCAGGAATTGCGCCATGGCCCACACACTTACTGAAGAGCAGGTATTGCATGTGGCAAGATTGTCGCGACTGAAACTTGCGTCTGAGGATGTGCAGCGCTATTCACGGCAAATTTCCTCCATTCTGGATTATGTTGGTCAGTTGCAGGAAGTGAAAGTTGAGGGCCTTGAGCCTATGGCTCACCCTCTGCCGCTCCATAGTGTATTACGCGAAGATAAGGTTGTGCCCGCACTTACCGTTGAACAAGTTCTGGCCAATGCCCCCGGAAAATCCGGCGAGTTTTTTACCGTTCCCAAGGTACTGGATAATGGCATGGGCGGCGGATAAAAAGCGAGGCCAATAGCCGCTCTACGCGTGAAGTTGTCCTACCGAATGGTTCGGCAATGGTAAACACCGCCGGGTGGCATATTCAGCGGAACAAGTTCAAAAGAAACATCACTAAACCACTGCCGGTATTGCCGCAGATAATACCATGGAAATTCGGTAATGTTGCTGAAAAATCCTTGTGGATGGAGATATTGGCGAACAGCGTCAAACATGCCGTGCCGGACCGGATCGGGAAGTGTTGGGGTGGCCAGTCCGCTGACAAAATAATCCACTTCGTGAGGCCCAATGGCATGGCCCCTTAAAATCACACTGAGCGCGGCTACATCACCCTCAATAATATACACATTCTTATGTCCCGCGAATCGCTGTTGAAGAATTTTTACAAAATCAGGATCGTGCTCAATGACCAGAAGACGTGTCTGCGGAAGAAGCCTTTCCACAATCTGCGCGGTAATTGGCCCAGTTCCCGCCCCAAGCTCCACGATAATTTTCGCCACTTTCCAATCCACCCGAGCGAGTGTGGCCAGAGCCATGAAACGACTGGAAGGCCAAACCGAGGCAATTTTTGTGCCGTGGCGAAAAAATTTAGTTAAAAACAACAGGTTGTGTCCGAACCTGGAGCGGCCAACAATGGGCGACGTTTTTTCTGGAGTAACAGGCGGAGTCATAAACCTCTCAACAATAAAGGCGAAACATAATCATTCCTCTTAAGAACGCTTCGGAAACTCTGGCCGCCAAATCATCTACTTTTCACAGAAACGCCAACACGTTTCAGCATTCCGCGACAAAGTCGTTTCCCGATTCCACCGACGCCCAGTCAGTTACCAGCCGGCGCAATATTGGGGGCGGCTGCGGGACTTAGATCGGTTGAATTATTTGGCACAACCTGCTCTGAAGCGGGAACATAAGGGTTATATTTTAACTTGATGGGCAGTATGAAAATATCCACACGCCTGTTGGCGGCACTGCCGCGACGCCCTGGTGCGTTGGGGGCAATTGGATGGGTTTTACCCCAGCCAGCAACCTGCATACGCCGATCCAGCACGCCGTACTTTTTCAGCACGTACATCACGGAAATAGCCCGATTGGTGGAGAGATACCAGTTAGTCGGATTCATTACTGTGTTTTGTGTGCGACGAATAGGCACGTTATCGGTATTACCCACAATGCGAATTTCATTTTCTGTAATTTGAGGCATATCCAGAATTCCCGCAAACCGCGACAAAGCCTGCCGTGCCTCCGGACGAACCGTAGTGCTGCCCAAAGCGAAGGTTAAGTCACTCTTGAAGCGAACCAATCCAAGCTTCCGATTAAACGCCAGTAAATTCGGATATCGTTCTGCGAGTTGCTCAAGAGCATCATTCACGGCGCGTGGCAAGCGCGGCGCGCTGCCCGCCAGTGCCAGAAGTTTGTTATATTCGGCTTGCAACTTGGCCAAGCGAGCCTTAAGTGCATCGCGTTCCTTAAGCAAAGCCGCGGTTCCACCGCCCTGTGCCCCCAGCAGGGCATCTTTTTGGGCAATTTCAGCCTGCAAAGCCGATATTTCCTTACGGAGACGCGCCACATCATTTTCCGATGACGCCAACTGCTGTTTGGCCTGATCAAACGCGGTTTGCAACCGCTGGTACTGATCTTCCGAGACGCACCCGCCAACACCAAGCATACCGGTCAAAAGAGCAGCCGCCGCCAAAGATCGGGCAATGAGAGAAAAACGTGAACGAATCATTAAAAAACTCCAGTTTAATGCCACAATTGAAGCTAATTCAGGCAATTGGAACAAACCGGGAAATCTTGTAGGAAAATTTCAGTTATGACTGTACAACCATAGTTTGTTGTACAAGCCAGCCGGAAGACCCTTTATGCCATAACACTTAAATACCAACGCATCTACCGCAGGCCCATTGCCTGGCGGAAAAAATTTTCCACTCCGTCCATCCCAACCTTCCCCAAAACCCAAGAACACTGATTCTATCATCAGAAATCAGAATTCAAAACCAGAATAACCGATTACCGGTCAATAATTAGCATAACTCCATGATAAAGATTCAGGCCACAAGGTCCATAGCTTCAACCAGGTAATAGCATTTATCGGTCTGATGCACCGCTAGGCAGCAGTATACCGGAAACAAACGAACCCGGCGCTGTAACCAAATTTTAGTGCGGACGATACATGAGGCGTTATCTTCGCCTCACATCTGGGCACGGTTTACGGCTTTGACCTTTCATCAGGCTCTAAAATTTACCGAGCCGAGGCTTTACCGACAAAATATCCAACAAAGGCGAGCAGGCAGGAAACCACCACCAGCAGACCAATGAAAAGAAGCGCGTTGGCACCAAGTGTGTGCATCCATCGCGGGGTAAATCCTTCCATAGCCATCATAGCGGCGGTCAGGGTCAACCCCATCACTAAAACAGCGGCCAGAGCCACACCACCGTAAAGGCCTGAAGAAGGATCCGTGGCCTCATAAACCGCGGCATACGAGGTCGGGGAGCCAAGGGACGCAGCCGACACGGTCGCCTCTGTGGAAGAAAGTGAAGCTTCCACACCAGGAGTACCGACCTGATCAAAAACGCCAGACGATGAACCAATTCCACTCTTGGAGCCGGCGGAACTGTCACCCGGATAAATTTCCTCAAGCAGTTCAGCCCCAAGGCTGGTATTGTCGCTTTCGCGGGTCAGATCTAGCAGACCAGAACCGCTGCCCACTGAATCCATGCCTGAAGGAGAAATAGCTTCATCCAGAGATTGTGAAATTTGTGTTTGTGCACTGGCATCGGCAGGCTTGACTTCGTGGGATTCAAACACCTTCATGCTCGGTGCCGCCGCTCCAGTGGCAGAGGATCCCGCCACCGAACCGGCTTTGGAAGATCCCGCCAGATTTATCGCGGACTGCCCCGCGGCGCTGCCGGAGAGGCTGATCATACCGCTGTCACCGCCTTGTGCCATCATGGATTTGGTGTCGCCGGAGCCGCCAACGGCACTACCGCCGGAAGCCAGATCAATAGGTCCCCCTGATCCACCGCTTCCCGAACCGCTTACGATACGGTCAACCTGATCAACCTTGAACATCACCCGGTTGCCATCGCGGAATTCGCGAAGCTTGTTCTGCTCCACAAGTTCCTTGAGTTTATCGACCGCAATATTAAGTTTCGCGGCAGTTTCCTCGGCACTGTAAAACATCTTGGCCATGCGTGACTCCTCAAAACTTGGAAAAACTCGAAGTGCCATGCAACAGGCACTCCGGCATCCCTTGTCTTCATGTTTTCGTCTCTGCCACGGAAAATTGCAAGCATCCGCTCCCGGATAAGCCAAAGACCGACCGCCGAAACGGTCCGGAAAGTGATGTCCCGGGCAACCGGGACAGGCTCGCGAATTCCGCTCAATCCACTCCCAATTGATTCATTCTAACAATGTACCGGAAAAATCGCACATCCCCCAATGTGATGCACATTTTTTCAGGGCACATTGTCTGACGGCCTATATTACACACAATCGCCTGATTCCGCCAAATAAAAAACGTGCCACTCCGGTCGGGTGGTGTGCCATGCAGACCAAAAGGGTTCTTGAATTACCGCGAATAATGCTCTAGTGTTACCATCGCGACGCCAAAAGCCGCCGGGGAATCGCACCTTATGAAGTTGGCACTGCGGCCAGTTTTAAGCAGAGGAAAGGTCCGCTATTGGATACAGCAGCTATTATTTGGATATTGGAAATTGCCATTGCATCACTGCTTGGCGGTGTGGTGGGTGCGATAAGCGGCCTGGGCGGCGGCATTGTGATTGTACCGGTTCTGACGGTTTTCATGCACATGCCCATTGAAGAGGCGATAGGTGCCAGCATTGTTTCGGTCATTGCGGTTTCCAGCGGGGCAGGCTCCGTGTATGTGCGGGATCATATTACCAATGTACGCATTGCCATGTTTTTAGAGCTTTCCACAGCTTCGGGCGCCATTCTTGGAGCCGCGGTGCTGGCCAAACTTTTAAATGCCGATACGCTCAAAATTCTTTTCGGGCTTACGCTTCTTTTTTCCCTGATTCCTGTAATGCTTAAAATGGCCGAGGAGCTGCCGCAAAATGTCAAAAGCGACCGCATGGCTACCTGGCTGAAGATGCAGGGTTCCTATTTTGACAAACGCATGAACCGCAAAATTGTCTATAACGCCGGACGCGTTCCCCCGGCCATGGCTATTATGTTCCTCGCGGGCATTATGGCGGGCATCCTGGGCATTGGAGCCGGGGTCCTTAAGGTGCTGGCCCAGGAAATAGCCATGCGCCTGCCGACCAAGGTGGCCACCGCCACCAGCAACTTTATGATAGGAGTGACCGCGGCGGCGGCGGCGGGCGTGTACCTGCACCGCGGCCTGGTTCTTCCATTTGTGGTGGTGCCGGTGGCGACATCGGTTCTGGTGGGCGCAATTCTGGGCACGAAACTGATGGAAAAAATGTCCAACACCATGGTCCGCAAAGTGTTTGCGGTGCTGCTGGGCATTATAGGAATTCAGATGCTGATGGGCGGCTTTCACGTGAAAATCTTAAATTTAACCTGGTGCACCGCCCCCGCCGCCCGATGTGCGGCGGAAACCTTTTATGATTCATGGAACCAAAAATGCCCGACGTTCAGTATTCATCAAACTCAAATGAAGCTTCGCGGAAGCCTTTATCAAGCGGCGCCGACCGCGCCGCTGTGGACGCCCCACACAATGAATATGCCATTCAGGATGTTTCAGCCTGGGTATTACGCATTGGAGTGGTGACCAGCGTACTGGTTATGGCCCTGGGATTAACGCTGACCTTTTTGCACCATCCGCCAAGCGTACATCACATGAAGACAGCTGTGCTCAAATATAATCTGGGCGCCATTTATCATGGTGTTCTGCGGGGCGACGGCGAATCCATTATAGACATGGGTCTGTTTATTCTGGTGTTAACCCCGATTGCGCGTGTATTGGCCTCGGTGATTCTGTTTGCAACCGTGGATCGAGACTGGTTTTATACATTTGTAACGCTGGTTGTGCTGATTTTGACCACATTGTCACTGCTGTTCATCCATTGAAGGCAGCCGCGGGTGGCAGGAAATCAGGCCGCTGCATGCGCGCCGGCACGCGAGTTAATATGATTTGGATTCCGCCGATTACCAGTGCATGGCCATTACAATCACGCCGGCCGCTGTGCAATCGGGGCCGTCAAATCGCCATAATCCGGCCGGGCCGATAGTCCATTCCTCCCTAAAGGTCCGGTTTCGCTTTCTTTAGTGCTTTGCGCGCCGCCGCAATTGCGCGGTGCAGTTAGTCCAATTAGAGCGAACCCCTTTGTAATCCTAGCAAAGTCTGAAGGAAATTTTCCTCTTCAACTTTGCAATGCGGCCCAACCTGAAACAACGGCCGTAGTCTGTGTGCGATAGTGCGAGCCTTATGGTCCGGACCTTTGAGCCGATGACGACTTTTTCCAACTCCGGGGCTGAAGGCGATGGCCCGTCCGAAACGCCGGGAATGAGCATGTCTTCAATATCTGTGGACCTGACGCGGTACGCATACGACCAGAATGGTTGGATTGTAATG
>JAJYPG010000053.1 GCA_021795535.1 Planctomycetota bacterium | reverse complement strand
TGGACGGAAATAGACGGCATTATCTGGGACGATGTGGATTGATGTTGGAGAATCATTTTTGCCAGGCGCGGCGGAAGCTGATGAACCAAAGTGGAGGAAATAACAAGCGGATGCGGAGCTGTTCGCGGCATTGTTGCACGAATGGCCATGTTTCCTCTGGCTTGAAGAACTGTTGGTTGACGCTGTGCGTTCCAGAAATTTTGGGCCAGAAGCGAAGTAAAACCCAGGCCCATGGCACAAAATCCCGCGACCGCGATGGAGGCGGGGCTGGGAACGGACCGGTGATAGCCAGCGGGCGATAAACGCGCCCAAGGCGATTTTACGACATGTCGCAGTATTTCCATGTGAGTTTGTACACTCTGCCGCACGAGGCCGGCGAAAGCATGAGAGTTGGTGGAAGTTTCCTTTTCTAAAAAAAAATCAAGCCACAAAGACAGGCCGCCGTCAAGCCCGGATTGCTGATCAAGCAGCCACGCGACACGTTGTGGCGAAATACCCATGTCAGACCAGATGGATGCGAACAGAAAAATTATCGGAACACCGCAAGCTATCAACCCTGGTGCGGATTGCCCGGGCACAAGCTCAAGTACGGCCACGAACAAGGCCGAGAATAAAACCGCGAAGCGGGTCATCCACAGTTTTCGCGGAAAAAGAGTCCAGAAAGTGGACCGGGATTCATCGACCAATGGTTCCATGTGGTGGAAATTATCGCGTTTGATCCATTTCCCCACTCTTGCCATCCAAGGCCACATTCCCAAAAGAAAAAGACCTGTCCAAAACGCAACGCCATCTTGCAGCCACACACATAGACCAATAAGTATCATGGCCTGAAGGCAAGCAATGGCAAAAAAATCCAAGCTGTTGCGCAAGATTGATGCCCAAAGAATTTTCGTGCGGGCCTGGGCAAGCAGGCTGGCAATAGCGGTATCCGCCAGTGCGGGCGTGGCCGTGGGAAGATGCGGATGGGACCATGCACGGTTCATAACATTATTTTACCATGCTCTGGAGCCAATGACGAAACGAGGGAATGAAAATGATCGCACCGCGAGCTGACTCGCGGCTATTTTTCGGAAGCGTAAAAAGCTGCTTTCGCCATCAGTTGGCCATTGCAAAAAAAAGCCGTTCCCATGATGGGAACGGCGTGGATTATTCCATGACAAAATTCGCTATCCGGTGCGATCCGACCGCATTTTGGCGGGAAGCCTCTTTTATTCTGTGTGCCATCAGTATTGCGGTTGACACTGATGACGGTTCAGACGGCTTGGCGCGTCGGCAGGAATTCAAGCATTCGTCGCAGGCGATACCGGTGCGGCTTGTTCCACGGCAGTCTCAACCGCGGCTGGCTTTTCACTGGCACCATCATCCGCAGCCTGTTGCGAAGTCGTTCGCCGACGGCCTGATTTCTCTGGCCGCCCGCCACGTTGCTGGGCTTTGTCCTGTTCCTCTTTGGCCACGCGGCCAGACTTGCCTTCCATAATCGCGGCAAGCACTTCTTTCATAATTAAATCAATGCCGCGCAGTGCGTCGTCATTGGCGGGAATGGCAATATCCACCAGGTCCGGATCGCTGTCAGTGTCGATAATCGCCACCACCGGAATGCCTAGTTTGCGGGCTTCAGCAATGGCGATGTCCTCGCGGCGCACATCAACCACAAACAAAGCTCCGGGCAGACGTTCCATGTTGCGAATGCCCGCCAGATTGCGCAAAATTTTGCGGTATTCACGCTTCAGACTCGATTCCATTTTTTTGGAATAGCTTTTGTTCACGTCCGGCGAATGCAGCACCCGTTCCAGTTCCTCCAGCCGCTGTAACCGCGAACGGATGGTACGGAAATTGGTCAGTGTGCCGCCGAGCCAGCGCTCTGTCACCACAGGCATTCCCGCCTGCTTGCCTACCTCGTCAATGACCGTGCGGGCCTGACGTTTGGTACCCACAAACAAAACATCACGGCCACTTGCCACTAGGCGGCCAAGAAAACGCTGCGCCGCCAGCACGCCCTTGAGTGTTTCGCGTACATCAATAATGTGGATCAAATTTCGCTTGCCGTAAATATACGGCTTCATTTTTGGATTCCACCGGCTGGTCCGGTGACCGAAGTGAATACCCGCGTCAACAAGGTCGCGCACTAATTGGGAATTGGCCATAAAACAGGCTCCAAGATAGTCAGCGATTTCGGAAACCCCGCTGTGAACGGTTTCTTACCATCGCTTGTAAGCGGCACGCAGGCCGCAATAGTACATATCGACTTCGCATGGCAACAGACCAAGCCAAGCCGACAGACACAGCGGAATTCAACAACTTAGGCGAAATCCGCGTTCCAGTCAAGCGATTTTTGCTTTTTAATTTAAGGCTTTAAGGCCTCGCCGGGTGAATGATGCAGGGGAATTTCACTCCTGCGTCACTCCCCCGGCTTTCGGTTTTCCGTTGTTAAGCATGTATGTTCACGAATTTGGAAGTATGGCGTATTATGTCGGGTTTATGGCAGGCCATACGGGTTGGCGCCGAAACCGTTGCACAGGAGTAATCAGATGGCGGGTTCAACATCCGGTTCCGTTCCAGCACAACTGTCTGTGACTTTTGCCGCCGGCACGGTCGGGGCGGTGGTGAATATGGGGGCGGCATGGCTATTTGCCCAAATGCATCTGTTTTCCCTGCTGCACTGCAATATTCATATTGATGTTACCAGAGAATGGATTTATTCCCGCCTGGTATGGGGTGGTCTTTTCGGATTATTCTTCGTGCTTCCAATCTGGACGGGAAAATTCGTACGCCGCGGGCTTTTATTTGGCCTGTTGCCCGCGGCCTTTCAGTTGTTCGTGGTCTTTCCACTTCTGCTGCACCAACAGTTATTGGGACTGAATTTTGGCTTTACCACGCCGCTGTTTGTTATTGTACTTAATTTACTCTGGGGCTTGGCCGCCTCCGGTTGGCTGGCCATGCTTGGCTGATATCAATTTCAGAAAAACCGTGCTGTGGATATTTATAACAAGTTATAACCAAAACCTTGTATAAACAGGTATAATCTGTTATAAATCGATTCATGGATCCAATCAAAAATCCATTTTCTCCCGGTGCCGGTTCGCCTCCACCGGAATTAGTCGGACGCGATCCGCTCCTTGAGCAGGCCCGTATTTTGTTTGGGCGGGTCAGGCAGCGACGTCCTGAGAAGAGCATGCTTCTTACCGGCTTGCGTGGTGTTGGCAAGACGGTACTTCTTAATCGAATTGCCAATCTGGCGGAAACAGACGGATATAAAATAGTCCATATTGAAGCGCAAGAGGGTAAAGGCCTGGGGCCGCTTATTGCCCCGCCGCTGCGCAGCGTGCTTTTCGAATTGGACCGTATCGCGGGGGCCGGAGACAAGGTAAAGAGGGGTTTGGCGGTCCTGCGCAGTTTTATAGGTTCGCTAAAACTCTCGATGAACGATGTCTCGATAGGACTGGATATTGAGCCGGTGAAGGGAGCGGCGGATAGTGGGGACTTGGAGATTGATCTGCCCGATCTTTTCATGGCGATAGGCGAAGCTGCGGAGGATCGCAAAAGTGCGGTTTCAATTTTTATTGATGAGCTTCAATATTTTAAGCCCAGGGATATTGGGGCCTTGATTGTGGCTATGCACAAGGTGCAGCAGCGGCAACTGCCCGTCGTTCTTGTGGGTGCGGGCCTACCGGTCTTGCCGGGTCTGGCAGGTGAATCCAAATCTTACGCGGAGCGGCTTTTTAATTTTCCGGAGGTTGGGGCTTTGTCGCCGCAGGATACCGCACGGGCACTTCATGGTCCTGCTCAGGCTGTTGGCGTTGCTTTCGAGCCTGCGGCAACGGACGAGGTCTTTCAGCTTACCCAGGGTTATCCATATTTCGTTCAGGAATGGGGTTACCAGGCTTGGAATCACGCCACTCATAGCCCGATTACCAGACGGATAGTTCACGAGGCCACCAGTTCGGTTATTCCTCGTTTGGATAAAAATTTTTTCCGCGTTCGCTATGACAGGCTGACTCCTGCCGAGAAGAATTTCCTTCGCGCCATGGCCGAACTTGGGCCAGGTGCGCAACGCTCCGGCGATGTCGCACAAACCCTTGGAGTTAGAGTAACGGGCCTTGGTCCCGTGCGTGCCCGCCTGATTGCCAAGGGAATGATTTACAGCCCAGCGCACGGAGAAATCGCGTTTACAGTGCCATTATTCGATCAGTTTATGGTACGGGTTATTCCCAATTTTAAGCCTTAACGAAATAGAGCGTCCGCAGGTTTCGCATTTTTGCAGACTTGCAGACCTTCTGTTCATTGTTGTTTGCCATCAATCAGCCATGGCTGTAAGTTACTAAGCTCTGTCGGACAGACCGACGGGCGGGATGGATATTGTTACCCGTATTATTTTCTTCACTGGTTCCCTGTTTGGAGCGACTATGGACCTTAAAATTGCGGTTCTTCCTGGAGATGGCATTGGCACGGAGGTTGTTAATGCTTCAATGCGCGTTTTGGATGCCGTGGCTGAAAAATATGGGCACAAGGTCCATTCCCAATATGCCGATGTCGGATGGAGCGCGATTGATCACCATGGCACGGCCTTGCCGCAAGCCACCAAAGATATTTGCCGCGCCAATGATGCCATTCTGTTTGGTGCCGTAGGCCTGCCCGATCGCGATGTTACCCTCCCGCAGGCGCAGCGGCCCGAACGCGTGGCGTTGCTGGAATTGCGAAAAGGCCTGTTCGCCAACCTGCGCCACATTGTTTTGCCGCCTGGTTTGGCCAGCCGCTGCCCGCTTAAACCGGACCTTATTGTCAATGGCATAGATATTATGATTATCCGGGAGCTTACCGGTGGCCTCTATTATGGCCAGCCGCAGGGTATTCACGGCACCGCGCCCAATCGCGAAGCGGTGGACACCCTGGCTTACAGCGAACATGAAATTCGCCGAATTATCAAAGTCGGTTTTGAGGCGGCACGGAAACGGCGGAAGAAACTTACCAGCGTCGATAAGGCCAATATTCTGGCCACCAGCCAATTGTGGCGGGAAACGGCTGTTGCCATGGGCAGGGAATATCCTGATGTGAAGCTCGATCACATGTATGTGGACAATGCCTCCATGCAGCTTCTGCGTCGCCCATCAGATTTTGACGTGATTGTTACCGAAAACACCTTCGGCGATATTCTTTCAGATGAAGCTTCCATGCTTGCTGGGTCCATTGGTCTTGTGCCCTCGGCCTGCCTTGGCGCAAAAGATGGCGCGGGTAACTCCCCGGTGCCATTCTATGAACCCATTCATGGCAGCGCCCCGGACATTGCAGGCCAGAACAAGGCCAACCCGGTGGGAACAATTCTGACGGTAGCCATGATGCTCACCTATACATTTGGTCTTACGCGCGAGGCCGAAGCCATTTCCACCGCCACCTTTGCCGTGCTTAATGAAGGCAAGGTCATAACCGGGGATCTCGGCGGTTCCGCGACCTGCAGTGCAGTGGCGGATGCGGTGATTCGTCAGTTGTAAAAGCGGAATCGTGCATACTCCACGAAATTGAACCGGTCTGCGTTGCAGATGGATGCGTGAATCAATCTTGTGGAAGTGTGTGATAATTTTTCCGTTCTGATCCCTGTCGGGCCGCTCCCGATGCGTCTTATACCGCCTGGGGGGGGACTTTGATCCCGTGACATTTTTTGCGAACGATTTCCAGCTTTTCGCGCGACCCCCTCATTTTTTCTTGAATTTTTCCAATTTTACGTTATGCTTAGTTCCAACAGGTGTCCGTTGCGTTAACGGATGAAAAGGGAAGGCGGTGAAATTCCGCCGCGGACGCGCCGCTGTAAAGGGCAGCTTGGGCGAAGTGTCACTGAAATTTGTCCTACCGGTACATTTGCCGGTTTTCCGCTCCATGCGGAACTTGTGGGCTAAATTTTCGGGAAGACCTCGCCAATCCATAGCCCTCAGCCAGAAGACCTGCCTGTTAAATGGTTGACCATCCCCGCGTATGGGACTGGTGGCCGATGAATCGTTGTTTTTGGCTTTGTTTGGGTCATTCCGTTGGTGTGATGTCGTTTTTACGGCAGCCGAGATGGAATAAAGTGCCTGACGGCATCGGTGTTGTTTATTGCACCATCGGCAAGGTTAAACCCCGCGTTAAAATCCGGCGGCTTAAATCAGCATGGTTGTTTGTCAACTGCGGGTTTCAGTCACTGATTCAAAAACGACATTCAAGGATTTTATTCAGGAGTTTTTCATGCACCATTTTTCCAAAATAGGGATTGCTACTTTGTTATTACCCGGCGGCATTTACGTCTCTACCTCTTCAATGGCGAGGGCCGGTGTCAACTTCAGTTATGCCAGCCAGATTGTCGGAAGTGAAAGCACAAGTGGTGGCTATTCAGCAACTGGATGGGCCGGACAGCTCAACAGCAATGCGGGTTATGCCTTTGTTCAACCAAGCAACAGCCAAACCGGCAGCGGTCATTATTATCTGACTCCGTTCGAGCCAGCATGGACCACCCCTTCATCTGCGGCCTCGTATGGCGGGCCGGTCGGTCTGGCCCAGATTAACCCCGGTGCCACTCTGGTACTCCAATTCCCCACTTCCAGCGGATTTGTGGCATCCACAAGTTCCACAGTCAATAACGGTTTTACCATTGGAATCCACGCCGGTGTTGGCATTACGGATACCAGTCCTGGTGCTACCAGCTCCAGCACCAGCTACAGTGGAACTGGTGTAGCGGGGAATCCGGCAACAACTTTTAATAAACGCGTTTCATATCTAGCTGTTGGTAATGGGACCAACTGGGTCTGGTTTGCCGGTCAAACCCTGAATAGCTCTGGGACCTCTGTTATAAGTACGCAATGGACCGCTCCTGCCAATGCGGTGCCAACAGCATCCAGTGTGCCCACGGGCGCAGCTCAAATGACCTTCAACAATCCTTCGGCTTATTATGCCAGTACCGCAGTGTCCCCGGATGGTGGATACAATACCATCACCCCGCCCACCGGAACGCCTCTGGCTGACCCATCCAAAGATTTTACCGGCACACTTAGCGCTTTTAATGGCCAGGACTACAGTCAAATCATGACGACTCTCGCGGGATCCGCCGGAGGCGATTGGCTTAATCTTGCCGACACCGGCTTAAACCAGGTAACACAAATTGCTTTCGTTGTTCCGGCTAGCGGCAGTTCAATGGACGTCCAAGCCGTGGTTGGGGTGGATACTCCTGAACCCGCCGGCTTGAGTCTTCTGGCTCTTGGCGGTCTCGCGTTACTTTTACGGCGGCGTTTTCGACCCGCGATTGATCTGAGGAAAAAATGATACAGCGATCCGTCAGCGCTTTTACACTCTCAGAGTTATTGGTGGTCATTGCGATCATCGCAGTGCTGATCGCCTTGCTCTTGCCGGCGCTGACCGTGGCCAGACAAGAAGCCAATTCCACTGTTTGCCTGAGCAATTTGCGGCAATTGGGGATGGCGGCAGAGGAATATGTCATCGTTTACCACGGCTCATATCCTCCGGGTTATTATGGCCTTATGGGGAATCCATCATGGGCGATTAAGAGC
>JAJYPG010000052.1 GCA_021795535.1 Planctomycetota bacterium | reverse complement strand
TTCTACCTCCGCAGGCGAAACGCGGGCCGCTATCGCGTGGCATTCCGTATCGCCAATGCGGATATTGATGCCATTAAAACCATGAATGTGTATGTGAACGGCGTGTTGGCGGGGGAATTGCGCATCGCATCGCTGCAAAGCTGGAACGATTGGGAAGATGTCATCATCTATCTGCCGCTGGCGGCAGGGAATAACACGATCATGGTCCGGCACGATGAAAACAACACCGGCAGGATTAACCTGGATTGCGTTAAAGTGCCCTACAAGCCAGCAATATAATACTACAGCGCTGGTTTTCCCTGGCAGTACATCCAGAAAAACCGCAGCAAAAATGCGATAGAACGCGGCTTTCAATGGGGCTGCCAATTCTTCTGGTGGCTCGGAGAGCACCTTGGGAGTGCGGCTGTCCTCTGTAATGAACCAGCGGGCTTGCCTCGCTGTGAAAAGCGGCAACTTGCCGTTGTAGTGGCCGCAAAAGGTTTTGGCGGGGCGGGGCTGCGGCGGAGCGTGCGAAATTCCCCACCACCACCTCTGCTCGCCACATTGCCAGGCACAAAACCAATTTCGCACAGGCGCTGGGTGCGCATCATTCCCATGGCCGTGGTCATGTACATCCTGGCATTTGTGGACCGCGTTAATGTGGTGATGGTTCTCCCTTACGGTTTTATCCTGTGGGCGTGCGGTATATCAGCCGCCCGCGGCCTGGTTTAATCTTGGCCTGCCGGTAGTTTCAAGAGGATATGTCCCATGTCTACACATTCCAGCGAGCCATCGGCAATGAATACCCCCACCAGTACTGTTTGGGACCCGGCCAAGGCGCGTTCCACTTTGTTGGCGATGTTTATGGCTGCTGTGCAAAGCGCCGATCCGCGACGGGTGCTCGCCGCCCACCTGCCTTCCCTGCCTGACGGACGTTGCGTGGTGGTCGGCTGTGGAAAATCCGCTGCGGTGATGGCCGCCGCCGTGGAGGCCGCCTGGCCGAAGGTGGCGTTGTCGGGCCTGGTGGTTACCCGCTATGGTCATGCTGTGCCGACGCGGTGCATTGAGGTTATGGAATCCGCGCACCCGGTACCGGACGCTAACAGCGAGCAAGCCGCCCAACGCATACTGGATATGGTACACGGTCTGGGACCGCGGGATTTGGTTCTGGCGTTGATTTCCGGCGGCGGATCCGCGTTAATGTCGCTGCCAGCCCCCGGACTTACTCTGGCGGATAAACAGGCTGTCAACCGGGCGTTGCTGCTGTCGGGTGCGACCATCCATGAAATAAATGCGGTGCGAAAACATCTTTCCGCGATCAAAGGCGGACGCCTTGCCAAAGCCGCAGCACCCGCGCGAGTGGTCACGCTGGCCATCAGCGACGTGCCGGGCGACGACCCTGCGGTGATCGCCAGCGGTCCAACGTTCCCGGATACCAGCACCGTTGCGGATGTTCGCACCATCCTCAAGCGTTACAACATTCCGCTTTCGCCGACCGTGGTACAATATTTACAGCAAGCTCCCGAGACCCCCAAGCCGGGAGAATTTGTGACCGATTATCGCCTGATCGCAACACCCATCGTGGCGCTGAAATCCGCGGCCACCGTCGCCTCCTCCTTCGGTATTACGCCCCTGGTGCTTGGTGAATTGGAAGGGGAAAGCCGCGATCTTGGCATCGCTATGGCCGGAATCGCACGCAATGTGCGAAATCATGGCCTGCCGTTGGCAGCACCGGCGGTGCTGTTGTCGGGCGGGGAAACCACGGTCACCATCGGCAGGGATACTGGTGGCAAAGGTGGCCGCAATATGGAGTTTATGTTAAGTCTGGCCATTGCGCTGCAAGGCTTGCCGGGTGTATGGGCGGCGGCTGGCGATACGGATGGAATAGATGGTTTCGGAGATGCCGCCGGTGCCTTCATTGATTCAACCACTCTCGCCCGTGCCAGAGCATCAGGATTTGATCCGATCGCGGTTTTGCATCAGCACGATAGTTTCCGTCTGTTTGACACACTCGGGGATCTGATTCGGACCGGCCCGACATTAACCAATGTGAATGCTCTGCGGGCTGTCATCATCGGCTAAATTGTCGGCGAGGTATTTGGTTTTATATATTGCGAGCGGTTCCGATTCTGATTTTGACCTGGCCATCGGTCCGGGCACGTCGGTATCGGCTTGTTTCGTGGTGGAATTGAGCCTGTCGGATCAGGCGGTGGTTTGCGGCGTTGGGCCTTACTTGATTAACCTTTTTGCCGGGCAACGCTGCATTTCGCTTACCGAACGCCTGCTCGCGTAGCCCGTGTGGGTTTCGTGCCAGTGGTTTATGGAGTCCTCGCCCAACTCCCAGCACAGCAGAATGTCACGGTCGTCCAACTGGGCCGGAAAGTCCAGCAGGCCGCGGGTTGGATCTTTCAGATCCACTCCAATTTGATTGAATTCCTCCATAAGGTCAAAAAGGCGGTGCGTAAGCTGATCAAACTGCCTCTCCAAGGCACGCAATTCCATGGAGTTTCCCTCCAGCGTGTGCGATAAGTCCACCAGATCGCGGCGTTGAAGTTCCGCATGCCGTGCATCTTCCGCTATGCGACGCACCAGTGGCAAAGCACGATTGGCTTCCGCTATGGTGAAGTATTTATGTTCACGGTTTACCGTGGATTTGGTTTTGAAATCTGCTCGTGAAACAGTCATGGCGTCACCTGTTGCTTAAGGCCTGATCGGCTGGCGGGCGGGAAACACACCCGCCCATCGCAGCCGATAACTCATGCCTGATGATGCAATCGGCACGACGGGCGATAAAACTTAAGAGAAGTCGAAAGTTCTTGAAAAAACAACCGCATTTCCCTTCAGCTTCCGTGCTTGTCAGCGGGAAGGGACCCAGCAAACAGAGTATTTCTCAAGTGGCGTCATTGCGGGACCGTCGCTTCAGGCCTTGTAAGCTTCCGCCGTTGGTTCCTTTACCGTAGCCAGCAATTTATCAATAACCGCATCGGTATCAATTCCCTCGGCATCGGCATTGAAGTTGGTAATAATGCGATGCCGCAGCACCGGCTTGGCCATCTGGCGGACATCATCCGTGCTGACGTTGAGTCGGCCACGGATCAAGGCGCGGGCTTTGGCACCCAGAATAAGATTCTGGGCAGCCCGCGGACCAGCGCCCCAGGTAAGCCAGTTGGTTATAAAATCCGGCACGTCTTTTTCATGGGGCCGCGTGGCGCGCACCAGGTTCACCGCATAGTCCACAACATGGTCACTTACCGGCACACGGCGCACCATTTTTTGAATGGCAATAATATCCTGAGCGCTAAGAATGGGCAGCGGCTCGCTACGCGCGTCAACCGTTGTTGCCTTCACAATGGCCCGTTCCTCGTCGCGCTGTGGATAGCCGACTTTCACCATGAACATGAAGCGGTCAAGCTGGGCTTCGGGCAAAGGATAAGTGCCCTCCTGTTCCACGGGGTTCTGTGTGGCCAGCACAAAAAATGGTGGGTCCAGCGGATAGGTCTTTCCCCCCGCGGTAACCTGAAATTCCTGCATGGCCTGAAGCAGGGCGGCCTGGGTTTTGGGTGGTGTGCGGTTGATTTCATCCGCCAGCAGCATATTGGTGAAAATGGGGCCGCGTACGAATGTGAACACCCGTTTACCGGTCTGGGTATCTTCCTGAATGATATCCGTTCCGGTGATGTCGGAAGGCATAAGATCGGGAGTGAACTGAATGCGGTTGAAGTTCAGATTCAGCACCCTGGCCAGTGTGCTGATCATGAGGGTTTTGGCCAGTCCCGGAACACCAACCAGCAGACAATGCCCGCGTGAGAACAGGGCAAGCAAAAGTGAATCAATGACATCTGACTGCCCCACAATCACTTTTTTAATTTCCACCAGCATTGCCTCCCGCACCTGCTTGAGACGTTCCAGTGGCGCGTTTTCCGCGCCCGCGCCGGACGCATGGTGTGAGGGCATTCCAGTGTGGGATTCAGAGGATGGTACAGACGACATGGATGCTCCTGAAAGAACACATTTTAAGCCACAATTTAGTCATTCCATCCTCTCTAAAGATGGAAACCTGTCACATTTATACTCAACGCGGCAATTCATAACGCTTTTACAGGTGGTTTTTTGCAATAATTAGCCTTTTGTTACATCCTTTGCCCGTCATTATGTACCATCAGTCGCTGTGTCAATTATAAACGCAGAAAGAACCGCATTGTTGCCCTTTTTTCAGTATTTTCCGGCGTTTTTCGTCATTTCCATATTCATCCGGGGCATTATTCAACCGTCCCCTGATTCATCGGCAGACCATCCAGCAGACGGTCAATATCCGCCTCCGTATTGTAAAAATGCGGTGAGGCTCGCAATCTTCCCTCTCTCTCCACAATAATAACATGCCGCTGCTGCAAGTCCCGCACTATTTGATCGTGATTATGCCGACCACTTTTGAAACTGACAATTCCGCTGGCCTCGCCATGTCTGCGGCTTGAAATAACGGTGTATCCCCTGGCTTGCAAGCCCGAAACCAGTCGTTGGGTCAACCCCAGAATGCGCGCTGTCACAGTGGGCATTCCCACTTCCTGAAGTAAGGCCAGCGATGCGCCGAGTCCGAGAATGCCCGGCACATTGTGTGATCCGCACTCAAAGCGGCGGGCGTCCTGCCGCAAGGTAAAATCATACGCGCCGTAATCATTGGCGTTTTCCACATTCATCCAGCCAATTTCCGGGTGCAGTGCGGACAGCAGTTCCTGCCGACAGTAAAATATGCCTGCACCCTCTGGCCCCAGAAGCCATTTGTGGCCATCTGCGGAAAGAAAATCAATATTCATCGCACGAATATCCACCGGCATGGCCCCACAGGCCTGTATGCCATCCACGCACAAAAGAATGTTAAGCTCGCGACAGAGTTTGCCTATTTTAAGCAGATCGTGCTGAAAGCCGCTGGCATATTCAATGTGAGAAAGGGCAATCATGCGTGTTCGTGGCGTTACTGCGGCGGCCAGCAGTGTTGGGTCAATGCGGCCATCCGTTTCGGGCAGCATGGTGTGAATCACCCCAAACCGCTGTGTCAGGTCCATCCAGGGGTAGACATTGGATGGATATTCCACGCGGGTGGAAATGACCTGATCTCCCGGTTTCCATGACAGCCCATTGGCCACGAAGGCGATTCCCTCGCTGGTGTTTTTTACAAAGGCAATTTCTGTGGGTTTGGCGTTAATGAATGTTGCCGCAAGCTGCCGGATGGATTCAATTTGCTGGTACCATTTGCCTGTTAAATATGCATCATCACGCGCTTCGGCGGCGAATTTTCCAATCGCCGACGCCGCCCGCGCACTGATGGGGGCAACCCCGGCATGATTCAAAAAAGTCCAGCGCCGGGTAATGGGAAATTCCTGGGCTATCTGGAATGATCCGGGCAGGGGGGGGATTGATTCCATGTTCCGGACTCCAATAATGTGCCGTTACCTCAGAATGTAAAGTATGCCCGAACCGCAGGCGTTTAACAATCGTGTCAGCCGGATAACCCTTTTTTTGGAGGGGCGCATAGAATACTGGCCGGAAAACGCAATCCATGACGGATTTTGTTGTGTGAAGGAAGCCCATTGGCGGCACCATCTGAACCATCTGATTACCCGGAACTGCGTGAGGCGGACGCCGCGGGCATGGTCGCGCCGCAAGTACCGCCATCAACGGCACCAATACGCGTTGCGCCAATACTGGATTCCATTATTACACCACAAAAAAAATATCTGGTGGGGGGGGCGGCTACTTATAGCCTGATATTACGTGTGGCCGCACCGGCCATTGGCGAGCAGGTACTCGGGGCGCTGATTGGTCTGACGGATGTGATTATCGCGGGGCATCTGCCCGGCAATGCGGATGTGGTTTCAGCGGCCAGTGCCGCAGTCGGTCTGATGACCTATCTGCAATGGTTTGCCGGCCTTATGACTGCCGCCATGGCTACCGGAGCAACGGCGATTGTTTCCCGGGCCATCGGATCGCGGCGTATTGGCGTGGCCAATCGGGTGGCCGGAACGGCCATAAGCGCGGCGTTTATTGTCTCGATTGCCACCTCCATTCTGATGTTTGTTTTCGCCCACCAGATTGCGGCGTTGTGCGGGCTGGTTGGTTTGGCCGCCAAATTTGCCGCGGAATATTTGCGCATTATGGTGGTGACCATCAGTCTGCAAACTTCCGGCCAGATAGGTATGGCTTGCGTGCGCGGCGCAGGCGATACCGTTCGCCCCATGCGCATTACTTTTCTGGTCATGCTGGTAAATCTGGTCACGTCCACCGCTTTTGCCTTTGGCTGGTTTGGTGCCCCGGCATGGGGATTGCGCGGCGATGCCTTCGGCACCATGCTGGCTTATCTGGCGGGCGGAATATGCACAGCCATTGTGTTGCTTGGGCACTCCACACCGCTGCGCATCAAGCTGCGGCATTTGAAAATTGTGCCCCATGTTCTGATGCGGATTTTGCGCATTGGAATTCCCAGTTGGATGGAGGGCGTTTTGCTTTGGGGCGGGCAGTTCCTGATTGTTGTTTTCGTCATGAATACTCGTACAGACCCCAATGGTTTTACCCTGGCTGCACATTCTGTGGTGTTGCGTATTGAATCGCTTTCATTTTTGCCCGGATTTGGCTTTCAGATCGCTGCATCCGCCCTGGTGGGGCAATATCTTGGCGCGGGAAAACCACAGGAAGCCAAACGTGCCGCGGTTCTGGCCAATACCCTCGGCTGTATCACCATGACACTGTTGGCCATTCCCATGGTGCTGGCTCCTCACTTCATGCTTTCGCTGCTGGTCAATTCGCCGCCGGTTGTGGCAGTAGGGGTGTGGCCTATGATTTTGGCCGGTCTGGCGCAGCCGGGATTTGCCATTGCCATTGTACTGTCCGGTGCGTTACGGGGTGCGGGTGAAACAATTCTTCCCATGATTAACACGGTAACGGGTATTTTTGTCATTCGGCTGGGTGTGTTGGCCCTTTGTATGTGGTACATCATCGCGCACCATATTTACGGCGCCAATTTAACCGCTGTATGGATCGCCATTTTTGTGGACCTCAACTACCGCGCGGTCTTCAGCTATATTGTTTTCCATCGGGGCAAATGGCTGGACCGCAAGGTGTGAGATGGATGGCTTTTTGTCGGTGTACTGGCGGCGGTGGTTGGTCTGTAATAATATGGCTGAGAGAGCGTTGGTTATTGATTGAAAACTGGTTTATATCCGTCAAACGCGGTATAATGTGCAATGGAGACTGATATGTCAAAGTGTAAATGGACGGTTTCGGCACTGGCCTTTTCTATGGTCTTGACCGCAGCCGCCTTGGTATTCGGGATGGTCGCCAAAGCCTCGGCCACAGCGGGGCCGATGGCGGTTCATTCGGCAACAATTGCGACGGGTACGATTATTCCGGTTTGGCCGAATTTGCCGGTGCCGCCAAGGCTGCGCGGCGATAAAATTGTTTACCTTCTGAAGAAGCCGTTTCAGTTGGGTAAAACAGTTTTCCCCCCGGTGCGCTGGCCCACATTAAAGGTTTATCCGGCTCCGAAAAATATTTCCAATGGTACCGCCGTCATCA